>JANMWH010000042.1:0-2920 GCA_031393945.1 Polaromonas sp.
GCCCAACGAAGAAGAGCAGTACACGGCGTATCGGCAAGCCATTGAAGGCATGAACGGCATGCCGGTGACGATTCGCACGGTTGACATTGGGGCCGACAAGTCACTTGACCGCGCCAGCGACCGCCTGGAAAAAGCGCAAGATACGCACCTGAACCCCGCACTCGGCCTGCGCGCCATTCGCTGGAGTTTGGCTGACCCGCCGATGTTTTTAACCCAATTGCGAGCAATTTTGCGGGCCGCGGTGCATGGCCCCATCAACCTGTTGGTGCCCATGCTGGCGCACTTGAGCGAAATCAAACAAACGCTGGCGCTGATAGACCGTGCGCGAGGCTTGCTGAGCGCACAGGGCATTGCTTACGGAAAAGTTCGGCTTGGGGCAATGATTGAAATTCCGGCGGCCGCGCTCACGCTCAAGCTGTTTTTGAAGTACTTCGATTTTTTGTCCATCGGCACCAACGATTTGATTCAATACACGCTGGCCATTGACCGCGCAGACGAGTCCGTTGCCCACCTGTACGACCCCTGCCACCCAGCAGTGCTGCGGCTGATTGCCGACACCATCGCCGAATGCAACGCACAAGGCAAAGGCGTGAGCGTTTGCGGGGAAATGGCAGGCGATGTCGCCATGACCAAGCTGTTGCTGGGCCTCGGCCTGCGCAGCTTTTCCATGCACCCCTCGCAAATACTGGCCGTCAAGCAGCAAATTTTGCGGGCCGATACAGCCAAGCTAAAACCCTGGGCAGACCTAGTGCTGGGCAGCGACGAGCCGGCTACGATGCTGTAGTTTTCTGCTATATTTTCAGTAGCTGCTCGCGCGCGTATTTATTGGGTTATAGGCATAAAACATGCCAATTTCGACGTTAAAAAAGCGTTTTTACCTTGCCCGGGCGCCCAATATTGCTGCGCCCAAAATCAACGCCGCTGCCAGTGCTACGCGCCACGTCAACGCTTGGCCGCTGACCATTATTAGCAAGGCGGTGGAGCCCAGCGGCGTGAGGTAACTGACGATGCCGATTTGCCGCGCGTCGCCCAGTTTGAGGGCTTTGTCCCAAAGAAAAAAAGCAGCGCCCAGCGGGCCCAGCCCCATCGCGGCCAGCAGCAGCCAGTCGCGGGCTGACAGTGCTGCGGGCGCCTCTAGCAGCGTGTGGCACAGCAAAGACAACACACCAGAGATCAAGCCAAACAAGCCAAGGGCGGCGGTGGGCACGTGCTGGCCGCGCAGTGCAGCGCGGCGGGTTTGCAATGAAAAGTTAGCCCAAATAAAGGCCGACGCCAACGCCAAGGCGTAACCCCAAGCGGGCGCCAACCCTGCGCCTGCGCCGACAGCTGAGGTTGCGCTGGCAACGTCGCTTGCGCCCAAAATAGCCAACGCCGCGCCCGCAAAACCCATCAGCGCGGCCAGCCAATGCACTGCGCGCAGGGCAACGCCGGGCAAGTACAAGGGCGCCAGCACTACCATCAGCAGGGGCCACAAATAGTTAACCAAATTGACTTCAACGGCTGGCGCAACGCGCAGCGCAATAAATAGAAAAAAGTGATACCCAAACAACGTGAACACACCCAAGCCCAGCGCCCGCGGTGCAACGCGCCACTGCCTCGGGTCGCGCAGCACTGCGGGCAGCGCGAGCAAGCTGCCCATAACCAGCGCCAAACCGGTTAGTAAAAACGGCGGCACGTGTTGCAGCAGCACACCGAACGAGGCGAGGCTGGCCCACAAAGCGATGGCGCCCAGCGCATAAAAAAGAGGGTGCATAGCAACAAGTAAAAACAATGAATGTAGACAATGAGCACGAACAACGCGTTTGAACAACAAGCATAAGGGCGCGCAGCGCCTTGCTCCGCCTTGAAAGCGCGATTTAGCGTCGCGTGACGACGGTTGGCGTAGCCGCTGAAGCGCCAGCCGCGCGGCGGCGCAAAGTAGCTGCCATTGCGGCAGTTAGCGCCGACGGCGACTGGTAGCCGCAGCGCTCGGCGACTTCGGCTTGCTTCATGCCGGTTGCGCGCAAGCTGTGGGCATGCGCCAGCCGGTAAAAACGCAGCCACTGCATCGCGGTTTGCCCGGTCTCCGTGCGGCAACGCACGGCGAATTGCGTGGGGCTTAAAAATACGCGCGCGGCCAAGTCAGCCACCGTCAACGGCCGATGCAAATGCTGCTGCACCCAGGTAGCCAGCTGCAGCCAATCAATCACGCGCCGCCGATTAAACAAGGTAACTGGTGTGAGCGGGCCAGGGGCTGCGGCGCGCCAAGCGTTTAGCAGCAGCGCGGGTGCATGCAGTTGCAGCGTAATGCTGGGTTGGCGAAGCGCGTGGCTTAGGTAAAGGGCTAGCGCGCTGGCTTGCGCCGGGGACGCTGGCTGCGCATCGCACGCTGCCCAACGCTTGTCGGTGGTGTCTAGCACCAGGCAGGTGCTGCCTGCGCTGGCTTCGAAATCATGTTGCTGCCCGGGGGCAATCACACAACCAGCGCCTGCGCCCAGCCGTTGGCCCCGGCCTTCTATTTCAAGTTCGAGCACGCCAGACAAGCCGAGCAGCACCTGAAAGTGACCATGAGAATGGCTGCCGTGGGACGCGCCGTAATGGCGCACTGATAACGGAGCAGATGCCTGAGCGAGTGCGAATGCGGCCCTCGCGCTCATGGTTTTTACAGCGCGGCGTTTATGGCCATCGCGTCGCCTAAGCCTGCAATTCTGTCGCCAACGCCTGCGGATTTAGCCTGCACATCGGCGTGGTAGCTGCTGCGCACCATGGCGCCAACCGCTGCATGGGTAAAGCCCATTTTGTAGGCCTCGGCTTCAAACATTTTGAAGGTGTCCGGGTGCACATAGCGGCGCACTGGCAGATGCGACATCGACGGCGCGAGGTATTGGCCAATCGTCAGCATGTCGATGTCATGCGCGCGCATATCACGCATGACTTGCAA
>JANMWH010000163.1:0-1601 GCA_031393945.1 Polaromonas sp.
CGCAGGCGGCATGCTGACCGGGTTGCTGGGCGTTTTTACCGCCATGCTGGGCATATTGATACCTAGCACCACCCTTACCTACCTGACCGCGCAGTGGGGCCACCGTAACCGCGAGCTGCGGGCGGTGCGCGCCTTCAAGCAGGGCATGGCGCCGATTGTGGTGGCGCTGCTCATTGCCACGGGCTGGATACTGGCGACAGCTAACGCGAGCGATTCACGCGGCTGGCCGCTGTGGCTGTTGACTGGCGCTACGGCAATCGTCGTTTGGCGAAGCAAGGTGCACATGCTGTGGCTGCTGTCAGCTGGTGCAGTGCTGGGCGGGCTTGGCTGGGTTTAGATTGAACGGCAGCGCTTGCGAATAGCGCCAGAAATTAACGCGGTTTCTCAAAAAAGATGTAGTTGGAGCCGTAGTCGCTGATTTCAAAATACACTTTTTTCTCGCCTGGGTCGGCCAGCATATTCAGGTTTTCATCCAGCACGCCATAGCCGAACCGGTACGGCCGCGGCTTGCCGTCGTCGGTGCCCAGCGCGGTAGACAGCTTGTCGATTTTTATAAACCGACGCATCAGCTTGTCGCCTGCATAAAACTCCAGCACGCCGTTGGTGCCGGTCCAGTTTTGGATGTCGCGGCTGATCTTGTTTTGCTGCTCTTGCGTGCAACTGGCCAAAAAAAGCATGCCGAATAGGGCTAGAGCGCATATTCTTAGGGCGCGAGTAGCTATTAAATTCATAGTATTTTTCAAAAGTTGTTAGTCTATCAAACTGCGCGCCGCTGCCGCAGCGCTTCATACAAACACACACCGCTAGCCACTGACACGTTCAGGCTTTCAACCGCGCCATGCATCGGAATGCTGACCAACTGGTCACACGTCTTGCGTGTCAACTGGCGCATGCCCTCACCTTCCGCGCCCAGCACCAGCGCAACCGGGCCAGTCAAATCCACATCGTAGATTGTTTTTTCGGCGTCATCTGACGTGCCGATGCACCAGATGTTGCGCTCTTTCAACTCACCCAGCGTGCGGGCCAAATTGGTGACCATAAAGTACGGCATGGTTTCAGCCGCGCCGCTGGCCACCTTCGACACAATGGCGCTGATGCCCGCCGCGTGGTCTTTGGGCGCTATAACGGCGTGAGCACCCGCGCCGTCAGCCACGCGCAAACAAGCACCCAGGTTGTGCGGGTCGGTCACGCCATCCAGTACCAGCAACAGCGGATTTTTAATTCCAGACGCTTCCAGGTTTTCAAGCAGCTCATCAAGCGAGGTGACTTGCGCCAGCGCATCCACCCGCGCCACCACGCCCTGGTGGCCGTGGCTGCCGCACATTTTGGCCAGCCGCAAGCCATCCGACTCGACCAGCTTGATGCCGCTGTCGCGCGCGCGGTCGGTGAACGCACGCATGCGCGCGTCGCGCCGCTCTACATCGTAAAACACTTCGTAGACTGATTTGGGTGCGGTTTTAATCCGCACGCCGACCGCGTGAAAGCCGAAAAGATTTTTGGATGTTGTTGCCATGCGATGATTATCGATGCACCCGTTGGAGTCCAAAATTGCTATGTTTGTAATAGCTATTCGCGCCCGTTTTTATCGGACAAACGCCTTG
>JANMWH010000252.1:0-6632 GCA_031393945.1 Polaromonas sp.
CCCATGGGCGCGCGAAAGCTGCCGTCGGAGGCGCCCCAGCTAAAAGCAATTGGCATCATGCCTGCACCCATGGCAATGGTGGTCATCACAATAGGGCGAACGCGTTTGTGGCACGCATCTAACAGTGCATCCATTCTGCTCATGGGCTCAAACGCATCGTGCGTGTCGGTGGCCGGTTTGCCGCGGCGCGCTTCAATGGCGTACTCGACCAGCAAAATTGAATTTTTGGTGGCAATGCCCATCAGCATGATCAGCCCGATCAGCGACGGCATGGAAAAGCTTTTGTCGCCAATCAACAGTGCCGCAAACGCGCCACCTAACGACAACGGAAGCGCCGCCAAAATCGTGAAGGGTTGCAAGAAGTCTTTGAACAGCAGCACCAGCACGATGTAAATACACAGCACTGCCGTGAGCATGGCCAAGCCAAAACTGGCAAACAGCTCGCCCATGACCTCAGCATCGCCAATCACGACTTGCTTGATGCCAGCCGGTAGATTTTTCAGCGTCGGCAGCTCATTGACGGCCTTGGTCACGTCACCCAGCGGCATGCCTGACAGCTCAATTTCAAACTGCACATTGCGGGAGCGATTAAAGCGGTCAATCACCGCCGGGCCGCCAGCCAGCTCAATGCTGGCGACCTGGCTAAGCATGACGGGGCCTTTGGTGCCGGGCACCATCAGGCGTTCGAGTGCGCCGATGTCTTCGCGCGCATCGTCAGACAAACGCACCACGATAGGAATTTGGCGTTGGGCCAAATTTAATTTAGGCAGCGACGCATCAAAATCGCCCACCGTCGCAATGCGCACCGTTTCGCCAATAGCGGCGCTGGTCACACCCAAGTCGGCCATGCGCGCGAAGTCGGGTCGCACCGTCAATTCAGGCCGCACCAGCGATGCACTGGATGCGACGGAGCCCAACCCGGCAATCGTGCGCAGCTCTTTTTCAAGCGTGGCTGCAGCTGCGCCCAACGCTACCGGGTCTTCTCCCGTCAGTGCCAGCACATACTTTTCACCCGAGCCGCCCAAGCCGACCTTGCTGCGTACGCCGGGCAGCTCTTCAAGTGCTTTGCGAATGTTGTTTTCAATGCCTTGTTTGCGCGGGCGCTCGCCACGCGGCGCCAACAAAATAGTCAGCGTCGCTTTGCGTGATTCAGCCACACCGCCGGGGGCAAACGGGTCGCCACCGGCCGCGCCACCGCCCACTGTGGTGTAGACAGATTTGACATACTGAACCTTGGCAATCAACAGCCGCGCGGCTTCGGCTGCGGCCTTGGTTTGCGCCAATTTCGTTCCGGGCGGCAGCTCTAAATTAACCTGGGTTTGCGAGTTGTCGTCGGGCGGAATAAAACCGGTGGGCAGCAACGGAATCAAAAACAACGACCCGACAAAAAACGCGCCCGCCGCCATCACGGTTGTCCAGCGGTGCTGCAAGCACCAGCGGCTGGTGCGCATGTACCAAGCCATCAATTTGCCGTCTTTCGGGTTGTGCTCTTTGGCCAATGGCTTCAAGATGTACGCCGCCATCATGGGCGTGAGCATGCGCGCCACAATCAGCGAGGCAAACACCGCCAGCGCCGCTGTCCAGCCGAACTGCTTGAAAAATTTACCCACGATGCCGCTCATGAAGGCGGTTGGTAAAAATACCGCAATCAGCGTGAAGGTAATGGCAATCACCGCCACGCCAATCTCGTCAGCGGCTTCCATCGCGGCCTGGTAGGGCGACTTGCCCATGCGCAGGTGGCGCACGATATTTTCAACCTCCACAATCGCGTCGTCGACCAAAATACCAATCACCAAACTGAGCGCCAACAGCGTCACCACGTTGATGGAAAAACCCAAATAATTCATGCCGATAAAAGCCGGAATCACCGACAACGGCAGCGCCACCGACGAGATAAACGTGGCCCGCCAGTCGCGCAAAAACAAAAACACCACCAGTACTGCCAACAACGCGCCTTCAATCAGCAAGGTGAGCGACGCGGCGTATTCTTCTTCCACCGGGGTCACAAAGTCAAAGGCTTCAGTCAGTTGCATGTCGGGCCGGGCGAGTTTTATTTCGTCTAGCGCCGCGCGCACGCCGCGGCCGGCTTCAACTTCGCTTGAGCCTTTGCTGCGCGCAATTTCAAACCCCACCACCGGCACGCCGTTAAGCAGCGCGCTTGAGCGCGGCTCAGCAATCGTGTCTTGCACGGTCGCAATTTGGTCCAGCCGAATGCTGCGGCCACCGCTTAGGCCCAATTGAATAGCGCCAATCTCAGCGGCCGATTTAACCGTGGCCAGCGTGCGAACCGGCTGCTCGCTGGTGCCCAAATCGACCCGGCCGCCTGCGGTTTCCATCTGCACATCGCGCAGCTGGCGCGATACGGCGGCAGCACTGACACCGAGCGACTGCATCTTGGCAGCGCTAAGGGCGATGCGCACTTCACGATTAACGCCGCCGACCCGGCTGACGGAGCCTACGCCGGGTACGGCCAACAAGCGGCGGGTAAGCGTGTCGTCTACAAACCAGCTCAAGGCTTCGTCGTCCATCGACGCAATGCGAATGGTGTAGGCCAGCACAGCGCCGCCAGAAATATTGACTTTGCTCACCACCGGGTCGCGGAGGTCGGCGGGCAAGTCCGAGCGCACTTGTTGCACAGCCGAGCGAGTTTCGTCGAGTGCTTCTTGCGTGGTTTTTTCCAGCCGAAATTCGGCAGTAATCGTTACCACGCCGTCTTGAACTTTGGTATAAATATTTTTCAGGCCTTGAATGCCAGCAATGGCGTTTTCGATTTTGCGGGCCACTTCAGTTTCAAGCTGCGCGGGCGATCCACCGGGCAAGCTGGCGGTGATGATGATGTTGGGCACATCCAGGTCAGGAAAGTTTTGCACCTTCATGTTTTGGTAGCCGAGCACGCCCGCAAAGCACAACATCACGAAAAACATGATGGCGGCGATGGGATTGCGAATGCACCATGCAGAAACGTTCATATCAAGTACTCCAGCATCAGGTTACGGTCAGCAGTGCACGTTTATTTTGCTATTAAATACAGAGCTGCTCGCGCCCGTATTTATTGACTAGGACCTGTTATTTATAGGGAAATAAGCACTAAATTAAGGTTTAGGCGCGGTTTTGGCGTCAATCGCGCTTGCAGCCGATGCTGGCGAAGCAGCCATTGCTGCAACTACCTTCACGGTGTCGCCGTCGGCTAAAAAAGCAGCGCCGCTCGACACAAACTTTTCGCCTAGCTTGGCACCCTGCAAAATTTCAACCGCATCGCCCACGCGGCGGCCGGTTTGTAATTTGATTTGGCTGACCTTGTTGTTTGCCTCAACCCGCATGGCGTAAGTAAAACCATCGCGCAGCACCAACGCCTGCTGCTGCAGCGTTAGCGCGTCGCTGGCACCCAGTGCAAAGTCGCCTTTGGCGTACATGCCAGCTTTCAGGTCATCTCTGGCGGGCAAATCAACATAGACCAGCGCGTTGCGGGTGGCAGCGTCAACGGTAGGTGCAACCATGCGCACACGGCCTTCAACCCGCGCGCCGCTGGCGGCCACCACAACAGCTTTGTCGCCCGACTTGATGCGCGCTACCTCGGCGCTGGTGGCCTCGGCCCGCCACTCCAGGCGGCCACCGCGAATCATTTTGAACAGCTCTGCGCCACTGCCCACCACTGCGCCCACGGTGGCAGTGCGTGCAGAAATAACGCCGTTGTCGGGCGCCAGCAATTGGGTTTGCGCCAAGCGCAGTTGCTGCACATTGAGCGCCGCGCGGCTTGCCTCCAGCTTGGCCTTGGCGGTTTTGGCCAATGTCAGGTACTGGTTGATTTGCTGGTCGCTTAGCGCACCGCTGGCCTGCAGGGTGCGGGCTTTGTCGGCGTTACCGGCAGCTTCCGCCGCGTTGGCTTCAGCCTCGGCCAGGCTGGCTTTGGCCTGCGCTACTTCAGCACGTCCTTTGTCGCTAGAAAACGTGGCCAGCACTTGGCCTACTCGCACACGGTCGCCGACGTTGGCTTTGACCTCTATCAGCTTGAGCCCCTCAGATTCACTGCTGATGATGGCTTCTTGCCACGCGGCAATGCTGCCATTGGCCGACAGCGCAATCGGCAAGCTGCGCGCGACAGGGCTTTCAGTGCTGACCGTGAGGGCTGCTTTGGGTGCAGAGGCAGTTTTCTCTTCTTTTGGCTTATTTTTTGTATAAAAGAGGGCTGCAGCCGCTATTATTAGGGCGCAAGCAGCTATGCTAATAATAGCAATTGATTTTCGGTTTAGAGATGGCATAGGTGAATCAACTTGAAAAAGTTCGACGATTGTTCTTACTGCGCGGCTTCGGCGTTGGCCTCTACTCGCCAGCCACCGCCCAGTGCGCGGTACAGCGCTATCCAGGCGTTGCGGCGTTCGAGCTGCAGAGTAATTAAAGCGCCCTGCGCAGCCAGCAGCGTGCGGCGACTTTCTTCCAGCTCAACCAGGCTGGCCAGTCCGGCTTTGTAGCGCGCCTCGGTTCCGGCAAATGAAGCGCGGTAGCCGTCAGCCGCGATGTCGGTGTCGCTGGCGCGGTCGGCGGTGGACTGCAAATTCACCAGCGCTTCTTCAACCTCCCTGACCGCCAGCCTGACCACGCTTTTGTACTTGCCAATGGCTTCGTCATGTCTAGCATTGGCGATGTCGAGGTTGCCTCGGCTTACCCCGCCATCTAGCAGCGGCAAGGTAAGCGACAGCGGACCGAATGACCAGGTATCAAAGCTTTGCGACATACCACTGACCCGGGTTCGGCTCGTGCCGATGTTGCCGGCCAGCGTCAAACGCGGCAGGCGTGCAGCGGCAGCGCTGCCCACGTCAAAACTGGCAGCCGACACCTCGCGCGCAGCGCTGTACACGTCTGGCCGTTGCCCGAGTACTTGTGCTGGCACGCTGGCCACATTCATGATGGGTTGCTGCGGCTGGCCGTCTGGCGCCTGTTGAAGCGACTTGGCCAGTTTTTGCGCCAGCTCCGGCTCATCAAGCGCGGTCAGTGCCACCAGCGCTTTGACAATCAATGCGCACTGTGCGCGCTGTTGAGTCAAGCGGCTGGCGCCTTCCGCGGCGCTGGCTCTGGCCAATGCGGCGACTGCTGGCGCGCCAAAACCTGCCTGAGTTGCCAAGGCCGTCAGGCGGCTGGTCTCTGCGCGAGACTTCGCATCAAGCGCGGTCACAGCAAGCTGCTTTTCACATGACCGCAAGTTGTAATACTGACTGGCCACCTCGGCGGCCACCACTACCCGCGCATCGTGCCACTGGGCCTGGCTGGCCATCAAGCGCTCTTCAGACGCATCGCGCTTGGCGGCGTTTTTACCGAACACATCGATTTCCCAACTGGCTTGCAGCCCCAACTGCGCGGTGGTGGAAACGCCACTGGCCGAACCCCCACCCGGCGCGCCACTTGAAGCACCGCTAGAGGCCAGCGAGCCGCGACTGACGCTGCCCACACCCTCAAGCAAAGGCAGCAGCGCCCCACCCGAAATGCTGCGGGCACCCCGCGCCTGTGCAAGGTTGGCTCTGGCAGTGATGACCGACGGCCCCACCCGCTGCGCCGCATCAATCAACTCGACCAGCAGCGAATCGTTTTGCAATTGCCACCAGCCAGACAAGCTGCTCAGGCTGGCGTTGTGCGGCAAGCCCGCCTGCCCGCTACCGCTGGGAAGATTGGCATACCACTGCGGCGGCGCTTGCGCATCAACTGCACTGGGCAAAGGCGAAGTAGCGCAGCCACCCAGCAGCAAAGCCGAAGTTGCCATGCAAGTTGCGAGCACGACCGAGCGACTGCTCCGGCAGCTGATCAAATCTTCAAGCCGATGTAAGGGTGCCATGCGTTATTTCTTTCGCCGCGCCGCTTCAAGCAGCACCATAGCCTCTGCCTGGTCGACCATCTGCTCGGCCCACACCTCAATGGACGTTGAGCCTTGCAGCAGCCGCGGCCGGATCGCCTCAACAATGTCTCGCGTCATGTACAAATGCATGGCCAGCCCGGCAATACTGAAAGCCAGCCGGTGCAAATAATCATCAGCGGTTTTTACGCCCAGGTGCCGACCCAGCATGGCGACCAGCGCGGCGTGCGCGGGCTTGATGCTTTTGTCAATTTCATGCGCCCACATTCCGGTGGGCTCCAGCATTTCACGAAAGTGCAGACGCATGCACTGCTGCATCAGCTCGCCCTGCTTCATGGGTTCCAGAAAGCTTCCAATCAACCCCGCCAACGATTCACGCAGGGTGAAATGCGGCTGCGCGAACACCGACAGGTCTTGCTCAGGCCCGCCCATCGGCTCCAAAAACATGGCGCGATACAAGCCGGCCTTGTCGCCAAAGTAATAACTAATAGACGCGATGTTGGCGCCTGCGGCTTGGGCGATAGCGCGGGTAGAGGTTTTGGCAAAACCTTTTTCCGAGAACAAGCGCAGTGCCTCGGTGATCAGCTTTTGGCGCGCTTCAGCGCCTCCAGCGCGAGAGGGGCGCGGCGTGGCTGGCGAGTTTGGGGGCAAATGTGCGGGCTGTACGGGTTGGGCGGGCTGTGCGGGTTGGGCCGCTTTGCCTGGCGCGCGGGCCGAAGCAGCAGCTTTTTTTGGCTTAAGAAATTCGCTCATGCGCTCGATTTAATCACATAAATCAAACGATTGATTA
>JANMWH010000275.1:0-10561 GCA_031393945.1 Polaromonas sp.
TACATTGATTGCTCAAGCAGCTCGGCGTAATCGCTGATGGTTGCCAAACGAGGATTGGTTTTATGGCAATGGTCGGCCATCGCACCCGTAATAATTTTGTCGGAAGCGTTAGCTTTTACGCCCATGCTCGATAAGCCGCTAGGCAGCCCCAAGCGCGCATTCATTTCCCGAATCGCGCCCGCTACGTCGCGGCCTTCGCCTAACCCCATTGCTTGTGCCATACGCTGCAGGCGATTTTCTTTTTGCACAGATTCAACTGATGAGTTAAACCTGACCACTGCCGGCAAAAACATCGCATTCAGCGTGCCGTGGTGCAGTCGCGGGTCAACTCCGCCCAGGCTGTGGCTGAGCGAATGCACGCAGCCCAGTCCTTTTTGAAAAGCCATTGCGCCTTGCATCGACGCGCTCATTAACTGAAAACGCGCTTCGCGGTCACTACCGTCTTGGGTGGCGCGTTCAATGTGCGCCCAGCCGCGCGCCAGGCCGTCGAGCGCAATGCCGTCGGCTGGTGGGTTGAAGGCCGCGGACATAAACGTTTCCATGCAGTGCGCAATGGCATCCATGCCGCAAGCTGCGGTTAATTTGGCAGGCAACCCCAACGTTAACTCGGGGTCGCAAATTGCGCCTTTGGGGATGATGTGCGGTGAGTGAAACCCCAGCTTGCGGCCATCTGCCACGATGATGATGGCGCCGCGCGCGACTTCACTGCCTGTGCCGCTGGTGGTGGGCACGGCGATTAACGGCGCAGCATCTGATGTGATGCGTGGCGATCCGCCTTCAATCGTGGCATAACTGGTCAAGGAACCAGCGTGGGTCGCACCAATGGCCACGCCTTTTGCGCAGTCAATGGCCGAGCCTCCGCCAACCGCAATCAAGCCATCGCAGCCGCTGGATTTATATAACGCGCTGGCGGCCAGTACAGCGGCTTCAGTGGGGTTAGACGGGGTCTGGTCAAACACTGTCACGCGCAAGCCAGCCAAAGCATTCAGTGCAGTTTGAACTATGCCGGCGGCTTTCACGCCCGCGTCTGTCACCAGCAGCGGCCGTGTAATACCCACGCGCTCGCATTCCTGCTTGAGCAGCTGAATCGCGCCAAAGTCAAATTGAACCGGGGTGATGTAGTTGATCAAAGCCATACACTGATTATTACTGGTAAG
This sequence comes from Polaromonas sp., assembly GCA_031393945.1. Classification (GTDB taxonomy): domain Bacteria; phylum Pseudomonadota; class Gammaproteobacteria; order Burkholderiales; family Burkholderiaceae_C; genus Polaromonas. The sequence goes on from JANMWH010000275.1 coordinate 1,158, forward strand.
CAGTGCGCAGACTCAGACGCCTTACCAGGGCGACATTCAGCTCTGCTACCCGGAAAATGAAGTTGTACCATTTGCGATTAGCCCAGCCGCAGCGATTCAACAAAGCGACTCGCCGAAACCATCACGCAGAGAGATTGACTTTGACCAGCACGCCCTTGAAAAAATCAGACTTCCGGTTTTCCCACCGCTTGCGGGTGCGTTGGGCAGAAATAGACATGCAAAAGATAGTGTTTAACGCCCACTATTTGATGTATTTCGACACCGCCATCACCGATTACTGGCGGGCGCTGGCGTTGCCGTATGAAGAGGCTATGACCTATCTGGGCGGTGATTTGTATGTAAAAAAAGCCAGCCTTGAATACCACGGCTCAGCGAGATTTGATGATCAGCTCAGCGTGTGCCTGAAAAGCGTCAAAGTAGGTACGTCATCGCTAGTGTTTAGCGGAGCAGTTTTTCGGGACGACGACCTGTTGGTGAGTGTCGAACTGATTTATGTGTTTGCTGATCCTGCCACCCAGCGATCCAAGCCCGTTCCGCCAGCGCTGCGCTTGGTGCTTGCCGGTTATGAGGCTGGCGAAACCATGCACACCGTTGCGCTGGGTAGCTGGTCAGACTTGCGGGCCGATGCAGCGCCTGTTCGCACTGAGGTGTTTGTGCGCGAGCAGGGTATTCCTGCTGCAGAAGAATGGGACGAGGACGACCACATCGCCGTTCATGCCGTGGTGCGCAACGGACTTCTGCAAACCGTGGCAACCGGGCGCTTGCTCACGCACACGCCCGGCGTTGCCAAAATCGGCCGCATGTCGGTCAAACGCGTATTGCGCGGCAGCCATTTGGGCCGGGCATTGCTTGATGCACTGGTCAACACCGCCGCGCAGCGCGGCAACAAAGAGGTACGGCTGCACGCCCAGGTCAGCGCGCAGGGCTTTTACGAAAGCGCAGGCTTTACTTGCCGCGGCGAGCCTTTCGACGAGGTGGGCATTGCCCATATTGAAATGGTCAAGTCCCTGGAATGATTCGTTGGTAATGGTCGTCGTCAGTCGCCTTGAGTTGCAGCGGCGCAAAGCCTAACCGCAACAGCGGCGACAATAGGAACTTGTTTAGCGCTTTGACCCCAATTTACCCCTTATGGCCAAGAAAAAACGTGTAGCGCCTGGCGCACCCCAGGCGGCCAAGCCCGCCAGCGCATCGACGCTTTCCGCTGCTGCAGGCACCTTGCCAGCCGGATTCAGGCAACCCATCGTCAGCCCGCGCGCGGCGGGCAGCTCACCTGCATTTGCAATGCCGATAGAAGTGCAGCGCAGCGACCTAACAGTCATTATTCTGGCGCTGATGATGTTTTTAACGCCTGCTATAGGCGTTCCCAACGAGTTAATGCTGCAAGACACACTCAAGTCCATTGTTGTGGCTTTTGCCACGGTGGGCGCAGGCTTGCTGTTCTTTTGGCAGCAGCGCAATCGGCGCGAGGCGCTGCGCTGGCACGGCTTGATGTGGTTGCCGCTGGCGCTGATGGTGTACGCACTGGGCAGCATGGTGTGGTCGCACACGTTTTTGGGTGGGGTTGAGGCGATTCGCTGGTTTTTGTTCAGCCTGATGCTGTGGCTGGGTATCAATACGCTGTCGCGTGAGCGCACGCCGTATTTGATTGAAGGCATTCACTGGGGCGCCTTTGTTTGCTCGCTTTGGACGGTGCTGCAGTTTTATTTTGATTTTACGTATTTTCCGCAGGGGCCCAACCCGGCGTCAACTTTTGTTAACCGTAACTTTTTTGCCGAATTTGTGGTGTGCACCTTCCCGTTTACGTTGTACCTGCTGGCCCAGGCCAAAACCACCTCACGTATTGCTCTGCTTGCCTTCGTGCTGGGGTTTAACGTCATTGCGCTGATGATGACCGGTACCCGCGGCGCACTAGCGGCGTTCTGGTTGCTGGTACTGGTGATTTTCCCGCTGGTTTTAACGGTTTATCGCAAGCAATTTGCGTTTTACTCGTGGGACAGCGGCCGGCGAATTTTGGCAGCAGGCGCGCTGATGGCCACCATCATCACGATGGGGTTGATCAGCTCAGGCAACCCCAAAATCATCTCTGACCGCGCTGACTACAACAACGCCACGACGCCTTTTGACATGGCTTTCAAGCGAACAGCGTCGATTTCTGCACAAGACGGTTCGCTGGGCGTTCGTTTAGTCATGTGGAAAGCCACCATCGGCATGGTGAAAGCAGTTCCCCTTACGGGCGTGGGTGCAGGCGCATGGGAAGCCATGTTGCCGCTGTACCAAACCGCCGGTACGCAACTAGAAACCGACTATTACGTGCACAACGAAGTCCTGCAACTGCTGGCCGAGTACGGAGCGGTTGGTTGGGTGTTTTTGTTTGCGCTTTTTTCCTATCTGCTGGCAGCCGCGTGGAAAACGCTGCGCAACAAAACCCCCGAGGGCTTGGCTGAAGCGCCGCTTCGGGCAATTACCCTGGCCAGTTTGCTGGCGTTCTTAATTGTCAGCAACATTGGTTTCCCGTGGCGATTGGCTGCTACCGGTTGCATATTTGCACTGGGCCTGGCCTTGTTGGCCGCGTCGGACGCGCGGTTGAACATTCGCGGCCCGGCGGCGGCGTCCAGGCTCGCTTGGCGGCCGGCGTATTCGCAATTGCTGGCGGTTGCCATGATGATTTGCCTGGCCTTGACGGCCTACATTAGCCAACAAGCGGCGGCAACCGAGCAAAAAATCGTCACCGCCGTCAAAATGGCGATGGGCATTTCCCAGTCAAAAGACGTGAACAACCCCAAGTGGGACAAGACCAAAAAAGAAATGATGACGCTGGCCAAAGAAGGCATTGCCATTAATACCCATTACCGCAAAATCACACCCATGCTGGGTGATGAGCTGGCCAAGTGGGGCGACTGGAAAAACGCGGTGGTTATATGGGAATCGGTTGTGGTGTCGCGGCCTTATGTAGTGGCCATCATGTCTAACATTGCGCGTGGCTATGCAACTTTGGGAAACAACGAAAAGGCGCTCGAATTTTTAGCTCGCGGCGAAAAATTGCAGCCCAAAGCCGTGTCGATTCGTTCGTTAAAGGTCATTTTGATGAGCCGCATGGGGCAAGAGCCCGAGGCGAAAGCGCTGGCCAAACAATACATGCAAGAGGGCACGTACGACTACGACTTGGTCAACGCCGGGTACGTGCTGGGTGTGCGCGGCGGCGACTTTGACATGGCCGTGCAAAGCCTGGAGCTGCGCAACAAAGACTTCCCGGCCACCCGGCCAGACGGCTACATGAAACTTGCCGCGATTTACGCGATTCAGAAAAAAGACGAGGTTAAAGCACTGGCCGCTTATAAGTCAGCGATGGCGGCAGCACCTGAAAAAGAGCGGGATGCACTGAAAACGCAAATCCCTCCGGCCTACTTGGCGCGGCTTTAATCAGTTGCTGAAGTTGCTGCAGGCAAGGGCACACTGAAATTCACTGCCGCGACCGCTTCCGATGTTGATCCATCCGGGTGCGGTAAAAAGCTGGTTTCTGTGAAGCTGACTTCCCAAACGCGGGCCGTTCTGACGCCCTTTTGACGCGCTGCGCTCACCACAATCACGCTTGCGCAGCGGGTGCCGTAGTTTCGTTCGGGCAGACAGACATGTGCGCTCGACAAGGCATGCTCCAGCTCAGGTGGCACACCGGTTTGAGGCAATTCACCAACGGCTGCGCGGTCAGGGTTGCTCAACGCCTCAAAAAGCGTTCCCCGCAATTCGGCTGGGCTGGCGGCGTTTCTTGCCGCATTCATCGCAGTGCGCAGGGCAGATTTAAGAGCAACGGTTTTAGGCCACGGCGTGTCCAGGGCGGCGTTCGACAGGCCGTACACACCATCAGCCAGTGGTTGTGGCGGCACCGGCGTTGCGCCTGCGGGGCGGTTGCTCCACACGTACCATTGGCCATGCTGCAGGTCGCCCAATACGATGTTGAAGCCGCCGTAAAGCGAGCCGTCTTTTTTTGCTGCAAAGCTGTGTGCATCGCCAGTGCCAATCAGCCAGTCGATGACCAATTCACCACGTGATTGGGGCTGCCCTTGTAGCGACGCTTCTCGAACATTGGTCAGCAGCGCTATTCGCCCGTTGGGGCTCATGCCTAACCAAGAGCCGCCCGCTTGCTCATCACGGCCAGAAATAATGCGCTGTCCGGCTGCGGTTTGCCAAGCTGCCAAGGGCAGTGCAGGGCGGTCAAAAAATTCGTCGCGGTTAGACGCCAGTACCAGCGGCCACCGGCTGCTGGCATTGATAGCGAATGCAGCCAGACACATGCTATAGCTGCAATCAGGCTAAATATCTTCAAGCAACGGGTAGGGCAAGCTGTGCAATTGCACCGCAGGGCCCGTGCTGCTGCCCAAGCGCAGCTGGCAGCCACCTGCCGTTGCATCAATCGCCGCTGCAGCGGTTTGCATAGACACCAGCAAGGCAAAGCCGCCCGCCGGGTTCGCAGCGTATGCGGCGACCAGCCCACAAGGCTGTTCGGCATCACTGGCGTGAAACACTTCCTGCCCAATAAAGGGAGACGGCTCTTCATCCGCTGCAACCAGTACGTTCGCAAGATAAGCCCGGCGTTTGAGCGTGCCCCTGAACTGGCTGCGCGCCACCACTTCCTGGCCCGGATAGCAGCCTTTTTTGAAGTTAACGCCGCCCACTGATTCATAGTTGAGCATTTGCGGCACAAAAGCTTCAAAAATCGGCAGCGTGATCGTGGCAATGCCCGACTGGACTTCCAGATACTGCCAGTCATTCAACGGAAGCAACGCGCCAGCGGGCGCGGGTGTTTGGCTAGGCGCGCACCACAAGCTGCGCGCAACGCCAGCGCCCGGATAGAGTTGAATCACATTTACAGCATCAATGTCATGCTTTGACCAATGAATACTGGCTCGAGCAGCTCCTGATTCAGTAGCATCTGCTTCGTCTAATGCTTCAGCCGCGTCACCACACAGGCCGTACAGCGAGAAATCCGCCGTGGCATCGGTGAGCTTGACCTTTGCCCGCATCACAAACATGCTCAAGCGGTTGAGGGTTTGCGCCAGCAAATCATGGCTGCACACCATCAAAATATCGTCAACCCCGTGGTCGTTTTTGCGCTTAAACACCACAAAACTCGCCTGCATGCGCCCCTTGGCGTTGCAAAACGCGGCCAGCCGCGCCTGGTTTAAGCCCATGCCGGTGATGTCTTGGGTCAGCTGGCCTTGCAAAAATTTACCAGCCTCCTCGCCAATTGCCCGAATAACACCCAGATGGCTTAATCGCGATACGCCCGACAGGCCTGAATTCTCAAGGGTTAGCGACAGGTGACCCGCAGGTGGCAAATCAGTAGCTTGGGGAAGTGTGGTCATGGCTGAATTATCATGGCTTCCGCAGTTTTGCATTGGCAGAGCATGCAATTTCGCCGCAGCAGGGTAAGCAGCTTCGTCGCGGCTAAATAACATTTAACGATTTCACAAGGTAGCAGGTTCGTGCGTTCGGCTTTTTCTAAATTTTTGATTTTTTTGCTGCTGGCAAGCAGCGTTGTGGCGGGGGCCGCGGGGTGGTGGCTTTACACACCTATGGCATTAACGCTCAAAGAAGGCGCAAGCGTCGTTGACCTTGAAGTAGAACCCGGCACACGGGCCACGCAAATCGCCGAAGACGTGGTGTCAAGCGGGGCACAGTCTAGCGTGCCACTGCTGCAACTGTGGTTTCGCTTGTCTGGCCAGGCGCGGCTGATCAAAGCGGGCAGTTACGAGATCACGCCCGGCACCACGCCGCGCAGCCTGCTCAGCATGTTGGTGCGTGGCGACCAAACCCTGAAAAGCGTAACGCTGGTGGAAGGCTGGACGTTTACCCAAGTACGCGCAGCGCTACAAAAAGCAGAGCTGCTCGCGCCTGATTCTGTTGGGCTAAGCCTTGAAATGATCATGAAAAAGCTGGGTAAACCGGGTATTCACCCCGAAGGCCGCTTTTTCCCAGACACCTACACCTATGCCAAAGGGTCCAGTGATTTGTCGGTGCTCAAACGCGCTGCCAAAGCCATGGACAAGCGGCTCGATGCCGCTTGGGCGCTGCGGGCGGCCAACACACCGCTGAAGTCCGCGCTTGACGCCTTGACATTGGCCAGCATTGTTGAAAAAGAAACCGGCAAACCAAGCGACAGGGCGCAAATTGCGGGCGTATTCACCAACCGGTTGCGCATCAATATGCGGCTGCAAACTGACCCGACTGTTATTTACGGTTTGGGTGACAAATTCGACGGCAATTTACGCAAACGCGACTTGCTGGCCGACACGCCTTACAACACCTATACCCGTGGCGGTTTGCCCCCCACACCGATTGCCATGCCCGGCAAGGCAGCGCTGCTGGCAGCGGTGCAGCCGCAGCCTACCAGCGCGCTGTACTTTGTGGCCAAAGGCGACGGCACCAGCCAGTTCAGCGCCAGCCTCGAAGAGCACAACGCGGCGGTCAATAAATACATCAGAAACAAGTGACTGAATGACCCAATGACCTCAGTACCTACCGCTTCAGACGCACTGCATCAGTCCAGCCCCGGGCTCTTCATCAGTTTTGAAGGTATCGACGGCGCGGGCAAATCCACGCACATTTCCGCTTTGGCCGCCGCTTTTACAAAAGCGGGTCGCCGTGTCACGCTTACCCGCGAGCCGGGCGGCACGCCGCTGGCCGAAAAGCTGCGGGCCATGGTGCTCAACGATGCAATGGACTCGCTGACTGAGTCGCTCTTGATTTTTGCGGCCAGGCGCGACCACTTGGCCAGCGTCATTTCACCGGCGCTGGCTAGGGGCGATGTGGTGCTGTGCGACCGCTTTACCGACGCCACTTTTGCCTACCAGGGCAGTGGACGGGGGTTTGACTTCGCCCTGCTGCATACGCTTGAAAAATGGGTTCAGTTCAACACCGAAACCAGCCGCTTGCTGCAGCCCGACACCACCGTGTGGTTTGACCTGGACCCGGCAGCAGCGGCCGCACGCTTGGCAGGCGCACGCGTGCCCGACAAATTTGAAACGCAACCGGTGGCGTTTTTTACGCGGGTAGCAACGGGCTACGCCGCACGAGCGGCGGCTGAGCCCGAGCGATTCACCCGAATCGATGCATCGCTTTCCCGCGGTGAAGTCTGGCGCAACCTGGAGCAAGCCATCAAAGCAAAAGGCTGGCTGCCCGCATGACCACCAACGCCCCCAACCCAACGGGCACGCTACCGCCGTGGCTGCAAGCGCAACTCAAAGCGCTGCTCACCCAGCGCGGCCACGCGTGGCTGCTCAGCGGCCCGTCGGGCTTGGGCCAGTTCGATTTGGCGCTGGCCCTGGCAGAGGCCTGGCTGTGCGATGCGCCCACGCCAATTGGGGCTTGCGGCGTATGCGCCAGCTGCCACGCCGTTAGCGTGCATACCCACGCCGACCTGAACGTGCTGCTGCCCGAGGTGCTGGCCCTAGAGCTGGGCTGGCCGCTAGACGAAAAAACGCAAGACGAGCTGGACAGCAAAAAGCGCAAGCCCAGCAAAGAAATCAAAGTTGATGCCGCCCGCGATGTGGTGTCGTTTACCCAATTTACCCGGTCGCGCGGCACCACAAAAGTAGTGCTGGTGTACCCCGCAGAGCGCATGAACGGCATCACCGCCAACACGCTGCTTAAAACGCTTGAAGAGCCACCCGGCGCTGTTAAATTTATTTTGGCCACCGAAGCAGCGCACCAGTTGCTGCCCACCATTCGAAGCCGCTGCCTGGGCCACACCATGACTTGGCCCAAGTTTGATGAAGCGTTGGCCTGGCTGGCCGCAGGTAACAGCAATATCAGCAGCACAGGCAACACCAGCAAAGCGCCAACGGCAAACGAGCTTAAAACCTTTTTGACGGCCTGTGGTGGCCGCCCGGCCGACGTGTTGCCATGGCTGCAAAGCGGCCAAGCCAGCGCCATTGCCAAAAGCTGGCAAGCGCTGCCCAAAGCCATGGCCAAAGGCGACGCGGCTGCTTTGAGCGACTGGGCACCCGCGCAAGCGGTTGATGCGCTGCAGAAAATTTGCCACGACGTGTGGGCGGTCCGCTCTGGGGCCACGCCCCGGTTTTTCAGTGTGGCTGATTTGCCAGCCAGCACCAGCGGAGTAGCCCTTTTGGCGTTAAGCCATTGGTCTAAAGAGCTAGCGGCCAGCGCCAGAACGGCCGAGCATCCATTCAACGCCGGGTTGATGCTAGAGGCGCTCGCCAGCCGCGCAAAAATCGCGCTTAGCGCCAGGTAATCTGCCAAGTATTCCGATAAACTTCAAGCATGAGCGCAACGCCACCCCCCAGCAGCAAGCCCGCAGCCTTGGCGGCCACCATTGCGCGCCCCAGCGTTATTCAGCTGGCCATCAAAGAAAAAGCGGCACTGTACGCGGCATATATTCCGCTGTTCCAAGAAGGCGGAATCTTCATCCCCACCGCGCGTGAATACCAGTTGGGCGCCGACGTTTATGTGCTGATGACGCTGCCAGACGACACCCAGCGCTACCCGATTGCCGGCAAGGTGGCTTGGGTAACACCCGCCCGCGCCGCCGGTAACCGAACGCAAGGGGTCGGGGTGCGGTTTCCGGCAGACGAAAAGTCGCGCGCACTCAAGCTGAAAATTGAAGAAATTTTAGGCGCCCATCTCGCGTCTGATCGGCCCACGCAAACGATCTAACAGGCCGGTTGTTTCCTATTTATTCGCGCTATTTGTTCGCTATTTATTCAATAGCTGTTCGCGCCCGTATTTATTGGGCTACAGCCGCATTTAATGCCTAAAAAGGCTACTTTCAGCGCTTTTTTAATGTTCACAGACTCCCACTGCCATTTGAGCTTCCCCGAGCTCAAAGCACAACTCCCCCAAATTCGCCAAGCCATGGCCGATGCCCTCGTCGACCGGGCCCTGTGCATTTGCACGACGCTTGAAGAGTTTGAAGAGGTGCATTCGCTTGCCACCGGGTATGACAACTTCTGGTCGACCGTTGGCGTGCACCCAGACAACGAAGGCGTTACCGAGCCAACGGTTGATGACCTGGTACAGCGTTCGGCGCTGCCCAGGGTCGTTGCCATTGGCGAAACCGGCTTGGACTACTTTCGCCTGGGCGAGCGCACCATTGCCGACATGGAATGGCAACGCGAGCGTTTTCGGGTGCACATTCGGGCTGCGCGGCAAACTAACTTGCCTTTAGTGATTCACACCCGCAGCGCCTCAAACGACACCCTAGCAATTTTGAAAGAGGAGGGCGCTGGCCCTGCCGCTGCCGAGGGGCGGGGTGACAGTGCAGCCAGCCCGGGCGTGTTTCATTGCTTTACCGAAAGCATGGAAGTAGCGAGGGCCGCGCTCGACTTGGGGTTTTACATCTCGTTTTCAGGCATTTTGACCTTCAAAACCGCAGCTGACCTGAGGGAAGT
>JANMWH010000313.1:0-6636 GCA_031393945.1 Polaromonas sp.
TAAAGCTCACAAGCAATTAAGCTGCGAGTGCGAAACGTTCGTCGTTTGCAGTTAGTTTGTTTGAATCAGTTTTACGAGCACACTCAGCTCGACATGCACCACACCGCGTCCGAACCCACGTCGAAACCAATGCAGCCCCAGCGATCTATTTTAGGCCATTCCCAACAATTGCAATAGGGCCGATGGGCTTTCAATGACCGCGTCGGCGCCCCATGCAGCGGTGTCTGCGCTGGCGCCGAGGTAACCGTAGGCTGCCGCTACCGTCAACATGCCAGCTGCCCGGCCCGCAACAATGTCTCGCTCGTCGTCGCCCACGTAGATGCACCGCTCGGGAGCCATCCCCAACTGACGCGCCGCTTCAATAACCGGCGCGGGGTGCGGCTTGGCGTGAGGCGTGGTGTCACCGCTAACAATGGTTAAGGCGGTTTTAAATAGCGGCATGGCCTGAGTTAGCGGCAGCGTAAATCTCTGGGACTTGTTGGTGACTACGCCCCATTTCAGATTTGCGCGGCTGATGTGATCAATCATTTCAGCAACGCCCTCGAACGCGTAAGTTCGGCCAGTTAGGTCGAGCTCGTAGTTCTTGAAAAACTCTTCTTTCATGGCTTCAAAGTCTTGATGAAGCGGTGTCATACCGAAAGCCACGCTCAGCATGCCCCGTGCTCCTGCACCTGCCATAAAGCGGTAACCGTCGAGTGGAAGTGACGGCAAGCCTCGATCTGTTCTCATCTTGTCGGCGGCAGCGCCTAGATCAGGTGCACTGTCGATGAGTGTGCCGTCCAAATCAAACAACACGGCAGTAATATCTTTAAACATAACAGGTGGACGATTCAAGCTGGAAAATCAGACTTTTGACGTGGCAAACATATAGTTGACGCTGGTGTTGTCGTCGAGCCAATAGTTCTTGGTGATGGGGTTGTACTGCAAGCCTTTGGTATGAAGCAAGTCGAGCTCACTTTGGCGGCAAAACCCAGCCAGCTCGCTTGGTTTGATTAACTTCGCGTAGTCGTGCGTTCCGCGAGGTAGCAAGTTCAGCACGTATTCAGCACCCACAATTGCAAACAGATAGGCTTTTGCATTTCTGTTGATGGTGGAAAAAAACACGTGTCCGCCCGGCTTGACTAGCGTTGCGCAAGCTTTGACGACGAGCGATGGATCCGGTACATGCTCTAGCATTTCCATACAGGTGACAACGTCGAAACTTGCGGGCTGTTCGGCCGCAAGCGACTCGGCACTGATTTCACGGTATTGGACGCCCTGGGTTTGCGCTTCAATAGCATGAAGTTGTGCAACTTTTAGCGCTTTTGCGGCTAAATCAATGCCCAAAACGTCTGCGCCTGACCTGGCCATGGCGTCAGCCAAAATACCACCTCCACAGCCAACGTCCAAGACTCGCTTGCCCTTGATCGAAACGATGTCCTCAATCCAGGCCAAGCGCAAAGGATTTATTTGATGGAGGGGTCGAAACTCACTTTCTTTGTCCCACCACCGGTGGGCCAAGTCTGAAAATTTTGCGAGTTCTGCGGGGTCGAAGTTATTGGAAGAGGACATGTTGAGATTATCGATCAGCCATAAAAAAACCGCGCTGGTGCGCGGTTTTTCCGGCAATCTAAAAGGATTACTTGTTGTTCATCGTACCGACGACTTCGATCTCTACGCGACGATTTTTAGCACGGCCTTCAGCGGTTTTGTTATCTGCGACTGGCTGCTTCTCGCCTTTACCTTCTGTGTAGACGCGGTTTTTCTCAATGCCTTTAGACACAAGATACGCTTTGACTGCTTCAGAACGGCTAACCGATAGCTTCTGGTTGTAAGCGTCACCGCCAACGGAATCAGTGTGACCGACAGCGATAATGACTTCTAGGTTAATGCCCTTCATCTTGCCGACCAGGTCGTCAAGCTTTGCCTTGCCTTCTGGCTTTACAACTGATTTGTTGAAGTCAAAAAATGCGTCAGCAGCGAAAGTTACTTTGGAAGCAACTGCCGGAGCAGGCGCTGGAGCTGGAGCGGGCGCTGGAACGGCGGCTTTTGGAGCGACTGGAGCAGCAACAACTGGAGCTGGAGCAACAATAGCACCATCGCAACCTGCAAATGCGGTTGCTGGAGTCCAGAAGGCATCACGCCAGCAGAGTTCATTGGTGCCGTTTTTCCAAACGAGTTCGTTTGAACCGTTCTTCCAGTTGTCGACAGTTTGCGCACCAGCTGCTGTTACGAGCGCTGCTGAAGCAAACAACATGGCTACTTTGTTGAGTTTCTTCATGGTTCTCCTCTAGAGAAAAGCCGCAGACTGGCTGCGTTGGGTAAGTTATACGCCGTAAGTGACCATCACTCGCGGCGTTAACATTATTGTGCCACAGCAGTTTGCAGTTACAACCCAGCCCGCGACGTTGTCTTACGCGGAATTCCAATATCTTTGGTGTTTGTTGCTACGCAGCCACATCCGGAAGGACTGTGCGCTAGGCCTTAAAATAGTGCATTAGCCGAAATATGGCTGACAAACATCACTATCAGGCCCTTGTTCAATGACTCAGTTCGCTAAAGAAACCCTCCCCATCAGTCTTGAGGAGGAGATGCGGCGTAGCTACCTGGATTACGCCATGAGCGTCATTGTGGGACGCGCGCTTCCAGATGCCAGAGACGGACTGAAACCTGTTCACAGGCGAGTCTTGTTTGCGATGCATGAGCTAAACAACGACTGGAACAAGCCGTATAAAAAGTCTGCCCGTATCGTCGGTGACGTGATCGGTAAATATCATCCGCACGGCGATCAATCGGTGTACGACACAATTGTGCGAATGGCGCAAGATTTTTCTATGCGCCATTTGCTGGTTGATGGTCAGGGAAACTTCGGTTCAGTCGATGGTGACAACGCTGCCGCCATGCGATACACCGAGATCCGACTGGCCAAAATTGCGCATGAGCTGTTGGCTGACCTAGACAAAGAGACCGTTGACTTTGGCCCCAATTACGATGGCAGCGAGCAAGAGCCACTGGTTATGCCAACCCGGCTTCCCAATCTGCTGGTCAATGGCTCCGGCGGTATCGCAGTGGGTATGGCAACGAATATTCCACCGCACAACCTCAATGAGGTGGTGGACGCCTGTTTGCATTTACTGGCCAATCCAGAGTCGTCAATTGACGAGTTAATGGAAATCATCCCGGCCCCCGACTTCCCGACCGCCGGCATCATCTACGGTATCAATGGCGTTAAAGATGGTTACCGCACCGGGCGCGGAAAAGTAGTGATGCGGGCCAAGTGCCATTTTGAAGACATCGACAAAGGACAGCGCCAGTCGATCATCGTTGACGAGCTGCCCTACCAAGTTAACAAGAAGACACTTCAAGAACGCATTGCCGAGCTGGTTCACGAAAAGAAAATAGAAGGCATCAGCCACATTCAGGACGAGAGCGACAAGTCCGGCATGCGCCTTGTGATTGAGCTGAAACGAGGAGAAGTGCCTGAGGTTGTGCTTAACAACCTGTACAAACAGACCCAGCTGCAAGACACCTTTGGTATCAACATGGTTGCCCTGATAAACGGCCAACCAAAGTTGTGTAATTTGAAAGACCTTATTGCGGTGTTTTTATCGCATCGCCGAGAGGTTGTAACGCGCCGCACGGTGTACACGCTGCGAAAAGCGCGGGAGCGGGGGCACGTGCTTGAGGGCTTGGCGGTTGCGCTGGCCAATATTGATGACTTTATTGCCATCATTCGCAATGCGCCAACGCCGCCAGTCGCCAAAGCAGAGCTGATGCACCTGCCTTGGGACAGCAAACTGGTTCGAGAAATGCTAACGCGTGCGCGAGCCGATGGCGGCGTTGTCAATGCCGACGACTACCGGCCCGACGGGCTAGAAAAACTTTACGGAATGGGTTCGGACGGCTTGTATCGCCTGTCAGAAACGCAGGCACAGGAAATTTTGCAGATGCGTCTGCAGCGATTGACCGGGCTTGAGCAGGACAAAATTGTTTCCGAATACAAGGAAGTGATGGCGGAAATTGATGACCTGCTTGACATTTTGAGTCGGCCTGAGCGGGTCTCGATCATCATTTCCGAAGAACTAGCTTCTATCAAGCAAGAATTCGGGCAAACCAAACTTGGCGCACGCCGCAGCCAAATCGAACACAGCTCGTTCGACCTGAGCACCGAAGACCTGATTACGCCCACTGACATGGTCGTGACCTTGTCTCACACGGGCTATATCAAAAGTCAGCCCCTTTCAGAATACCGGGCCCAAAAGCGCGGTGGGCGCGGCAAACAGGCAACAGCTACCCGAGAAGACGATTGGGTCGATCAGCTTTTCATTGCCAACACGCACGACTATATTTTGTGTTTTTCAAATCGTGGGCGTCTTTACTGGCTCAAAGTATGGGAAGTGCCTGCAGGCTCACGCGGTTCGCGCGGGCGCCCTATCGTGAATATGTTTCCGCTGCAAGAAGGCGAAAAAATCAATGTCGTGCTGGCCTTGACGGGAGACAAGCGCAGCTTCCCCACAAATCAGTTTGTTTTTATGGCCACCAGCATGGGCACAGTCAAGAAAACAGCGCTGGATGAATTCAATAACCCGCGTAAGGGCGGCATCATTGCAGTCAACCTCGACGATGGCGATTACCTGATCGGCGCTGCACTGACGGACGGCAAGCATGACGTGATGCTGTTCAGTGACGGCGGAAAAGCAGTACGCTTTGACGAAGACGACGTACGGCCGCTGGGCCGCAACGCTCGCGGTGTTCGTGGCATGGCGTTAGACGTTGGCCAGAGCGTCATTGCGATGCTGGTAGCGGAAGATGAACAACAAAGCGTTTTGTGCGCTACCACCAACGGTTACGGCAAGAGAACCTCAATTACCGAATACACCCGCCACGGTCGGGGCACAAAGGGCATGATTGCCATTCAGCAAAGCGAGAGGAACGGCAAGGTTGTTGCTGCTACTCTGGTGCGAGCTGAAGATGAAATCATGCTGATCACCGACACTGGAGTGCTGGTGCGCACCCGGGTCAGCGAAATTCGCGAAATGGGTCGTGCCACACAAGGCGTCACGCTCATCGGGCTCGACGACGGCTCGCAGCTCAGCGGCTTGCAGCGAATTGTAGAAAACGACGCGGCGCTAGATGATGTTGCTAGCGACACTGCCTCCCCTGATGAACCCAATCAAGAAAGCAAAGAATGAAAAAAATACTCTGTGCACTGGTACTGACTGGCCTTGCCATTTCAAGCCTTACCCACGCGCAAACGGCTGATCCAAAACTGGAGTGGGCAACCAAAGCGGTAGCGCTGCAGCAGGGCCCCGAGCTTGAGCGCCTTGTCAATCAGCTTGCAGACTCTGCATCGCAAGAAATTTTGCAGGCTTGGGGGCCAAAACTTCAGGCGAATGTATCCAAAGACAAAATGGAAGCAGCTCGCAAAAGTCTGAATGTGGAATTGGTCAGCTACTTTGATGATGTTTCAAAGGTAATCAGCGGCAAGACTGCAAAAGTCAGCGCCGATGCACTGATACCCACATATATGCAGCGGTTTACCCTCGAAGAACTTAAACAGTTAGTTGCTTTTTTTGAGTCTCCCGCCGTGAAAAAATACCAACAGTCGGCGCCGGAGTTGGGCAATGTTTTTGTTCAGCAGCTTATAGAAGCGACTCGTGCAGACGTTACGGCGCGCGGAAAGCGGTTTGATGACGCGGCCATAAAAATTGTCGGCAACGCGCCAGCCGGAGCTGGTACAACCGAGAAAAGCAAGCCTCCCGCCAAGAAATGAGCCGCTCTCTAGCCGATCTGCGAGTCGATATTGATGCTCTCGATATTGAATTATTGGCGCTGCTGAATCGGCGTGCAGTCGTCGCCGAGGAAGTCGGTGAAGTCAAAAAGCGAGAGGGTACGCCCTTTTTCAGGCCCGACCGAGTCGCCAATGTCATCGCAGAAATTCAGCGCATCAATCAAGGGCCGCTGAAAAACAAGCACATTGCCGCGATATGGGGCGAAATCATGTCTGCTTGCTTGTCCCTTGAATCACCGATTCGGGTGGCCTACCTCGGGCCTGCTGGCACATTCAGCGAGCAAGCAGCGCTGCAATTTTTCGGCAGCAGCATTGAGCACATTTCCTGCGCCAGTATTGATGAAGTTTTCCGCGCCACCGCTTCGGGCGGTGCGAGCTTTGGTGTGGTGCCTGTCGAAAATTCGTCGGAAGGCGTAGTGTCCCGATCGTTAGATCTGTTTTTAAATTCGCCGCTGCATATTGTGGGCGAGACCAGCCTGATGGTTAAGCACAACCTGCTACGTCTTGAAAACAGTACGGACGACATTCAAGCGGTGTACGCGCATCCGCAGGCTTTGGCTCAGTGCCAAAACTGGCTAACTTCCCGTTTGCCACACGCCGAGCGGCATGCGGCCTCCAGCAATGCCGAGGGCGCTCGTCTGGCATCTACAAATCCGCAATGGGCTGCAATTGCAAGCGAGCGTGCAGGAACGCAATTTGGCCTGCACAACATAGCTCACGGCATCCAAGACGACGCATTTAATCGAACCCGCTTTGCGGTAGTTTGCCTGCCGCAAACCCTCGCAGCCCCTGCTGCATCGGTGCAAGGTAAAGACTGCATAAGTCTGGTGGTGTCAGTCGCTAATCGGCCAGGGGCTGTTCATGAC
>JANMWH010000327.1:0-6096 GCA_031393945.1 Polaromonas sp.
GCGCAGCGCGGTTATGCGCATCGCCGAGCGGACTGAGGTGAGCGCGTGACCCGCCTTAACCTCGTGCTGTTGCTCGCCGTAATGGCCAGCGCGTTTTATTTGGTGCGAACCCAGTACGAGTCTCGTCGGTTGTATGCAGAGCTGGAAAAGGTAAACGCACAGTACGCCAAACTCGAAGCTGAAAACGAACGGCTGCAGGTTGAAAAGCGTGGTCAGGCGACGCCGCTGCGGGTGGAAAAGCTGGCGAAAGACAAACTGCAGATGCGCACCGTGACCCCCGCCATCACGCAGTACATAGCTGCAGTCGGTGTGGATGCGGGCACGACCAGTGCCGCAATGCCAGCGCCATCAGATGTAAGTTCTTCTGCGCGCAAGGCTTCTTCTGTTAGCGGTGCGGGAGCCAGGCCATGACCAAAAGCGTGCTCTATTCGTCAAGCCCTTTACTCGCCAGTAAAACGCCCGTGTGGCGCAGTAAATTTGTTGTTGCGGCAATTGCGCTGGCGTTCGCCGGGCTGGCAGGGCGTGCGGCGTACGTTCAGGTCTTTGGAAATTCTTTTTTCCAAAAGCAAGGCGAGGTGCGGTTCGCGCGCACGCTGGAGTTGCCCGCGAACCGTGGGCGGATTCTCGATCGCAATGGATTGATTCTTGCCTCGAGCGTTCCCGCACCAAGCATTTGGGCCATTCCTGAAGACGTTGATGCGACCAAGCAGCAAATGCAAGCACTGGCCAAGCTGCTCGACATGCCGCTGGCGGAAGTCAAGAAAAAGCTGGCCGACGAAGACAAGACGTTTGTCTGGCTCAAGCGTCAGGTCGACGATGCGGTTGCACAGCAGATTGCGGCGCTGGCTATCAAAGGAATTTACCAGCGCAAAGAATACAAGCGTCAGTACCCTGAAGGCGAAACTATTGCGCATGTCGTCGGGTTTACCGACATTGAAGATCAAGGCATTGCAGGCATTGAGGTGGCCTACAACAAAGAGCTGAAGGGACGCCCCGGATCGCGCCGCGTCATCAAGGACCGGCTCGGGCGCGTGGTCGAGGACACGCGTGAGCAAGTGCCACCAGTCGATGGGCATGACTTGCAGTTGTCCATCGACAGCAAGATGCAATTTGTAGCCTATCAAAAGTTACGCGATGCCGTGCTGGCTAACAAAGCAGTCGCGGGCAGTGTGGTGATGCTGGACGCAGTCACCGGCGAAGTGCTGGCAATGGCGAACTACCCAAGCTATGTGCCAGACAAGCGGCAAAACGTGACGAACAGCCAGCTGCGAAATATCGCGCTGACAGATACCTTTGAGCCAGGTTCAGTGATGAAGGCTTTTACGGTGGGCATTGCGCTGGAGTCGGGTCGGGTCAAGCCAGAGACGCCCATTCAGACCGCGCCCGGACGCATACAAATCACCGGTTCAACCATCTCTGATGCGCATCCGAATGGCGTGTTGTCAGTGCAGCAAGTGATTCAGAAGTCAAGCAACGTGGGCACCGTCAAAATGGCGATGCAAATGCAGCCCAAGGAAATGTGGGACACGTTTTCGCAGGCGGGATTTGGGCAAAAGCCGCAGATTACTTTTCCGGGTGTTGTCTCAGGCCGCTTGAGGCCTTACAAAACCTGGCGCCCCATCGAGCAAGCCACCATGTCGTACGGCTATGGCCTGTCGGCGTCGCTTTTTCAAATGGCTCGGGCTTACACCGTGTTCGCCCACGATGGACAAATCATTTCAACATCGTTGCTTAAAAGCGAAGAGCCCGCCGTTGGCGTGCAGGTTTTTTCACCTAAAACCGCAATGGAAGTTCGCAAAATGCTGCAAATGGCCGCGGGCCCCGGCGGCACTGGGCAAAAAGCGCAAACCCTAGGCTATTCGGTGGGCGGAAAATCAGGCACTGCATTTAAACAAGTCGGTAAAAGTTACGGTACCGACAAGGATCGCAAGTACCGCGGCTGGTTCGTCGGTATGGCGCCCATTGACAAGCCCAGCGTCATCGTCGCTGTCATGATTGATGAGCCGCGGGCCGGCAAGTTCTATGGCGGTGAAGTTGCTGCGCCGGTCTTCAGTGAACTTGTGCAGCAAGCGTTGCGCATTAAAGGCGTGCAGCCAGATATGTCTGTAAAACCGCAAATCGTGACGCAGGTTGTCGAGGAGTCATTTTGACGACGCATCTTGACTCTCCGGTTGCGGCAGCGCAGTGGCTGCGGGAGCACGTGGCTGGCAGCTTGACAGTGGACAGCAGGCAGATTCGGCCGGGTGACGGATTCATCGCGTGGCCGGGTGCGTCTGTCGATGCGCGACAGTTTGTTGCTGGCGCTCTCGGCGCGGGAGCGAGTGCTTGCTTGGCCGAAGCGCAACACGCATCACAGTACGAATTCAGCGATGAACGAGTCGCTTTGTATTCCGGATTAAAAACCGCAGCTGCACCAATTGCTGCTGCGTACTACGACGATCCCAGCCGGCAACTGCAAACCGTTGCTATTACTGGCACCAACGGCAAAACGTCAACGGCGTGGTGGTTGGCGCATGCGCTGGAGCGGTTAGGGCGCAAGTGCGGTGTGGTTGGCACGCTCGGTGTTGGCGCGCCATCCGCCATGGTGTTTAACGGTTTGACGACACCCGATCCGGTGCTGCTTCAGCGTGAGCTCAGGCGTTTCGTCGACGACGGCTTTGCAGCGTGCGCAATCGAGGCGTCATCTATTGGTATTGCTGAACACCGGCTGGATTGCGTGCAAATAAGCGTCGCAGTTTTTACTAACTTTACGCAAGATCATCTCGACTATCACCCGTCAATGGCGCACTATTGGGCCGCAAAAGAGTCCCTGTTTGAATGGCCCGGTCTGGAATCGGCTGTGATTAACATCGACGACGCAAACGGCGCTGAGCTTTTCGCGCGTATCGAACGCTCTGGGCGACAAGCGTGGTCCGTGTCTTGCAACCAGCCGGCGCGAATTCAAGCTTGCCGCATTGATCAACACGCAGATTTCATGACGGTTGATTTTGTTGAAGGCCAAGAGCGGAGTTCGACTCGCCTCTCGACGGTTGGTCTTTTTAATGTCTCCAATATTCTTTGCGTTGTGGGTTCGTTGCGGGCCCTTGGCGTGCCGTTTAAAGAGGCGGTACACGCTTGTGCTGACCTACCGCCTGTTCCAGGCCGCTTGAATACTGTTGTTTCGGCTAGCGGACCGTTAGTGGTCATTGACTACGCACATACCCCTGACGCCCTTGAGAAAGTGCTAACCGCATTGAAACCAGTGGCTCAAAAGAGAGCCGGGCAGTTGTGGTGTGTTTTTGGTTGTGGCGGCGATAGGGACGCGGGCAAGCGGCCACTGATGGGGGCGGCTGTGCAAAAGTACGCTGACCAGATTGTTGTCACCAGTGACAATCCACGCAGCGAAAGTGCTGATGCGATCATTAAACAAATTACAACGGTGCTGACTGGAGTCAAGCCGTTTTACGTTCAGTCTGATCGTGCCAAAGCTATCGCAGAGTCAGTACAGCTCGCCAATTCAAATGATGTCATTTTGATTGCCGGAAAAGGGCATGAGGATTATCAGGAGATCGAGGGGGTCAAGCTACCTTTTTCGGACCAAAGCCATGCACAAGCTGCGCTAAGTTTGCGCGCTGCATTAAAGGCGGTCGCATGATGAATCTCGAGCAAGTGTTCAAGTTTGTCAAAGTGGCAAAAAGAATCGGCAGCGGCGCGATAGAGATCAGGCGGGTGCATACCGACACGCGTTCGCTAGCAGCCGGCGATTTGTTTGTCGCGCTGAAAGGTGACACATTTGATGGCAATAACTACTTATCTGTGGCCAAGGCTCAAGGAGCAGTTGCAGCTATCGCTCAGGCGGGTTTGATGCAGGCTCAGTTGCCCGGCCTTGAGGTAGCTGACTCCAAGCTTGCACTTGGTGAGTTGGCAGCAGGTTGGCGTGCGCAGTTCGAATTGCCGTTGATTGCCGTTACCGGAAGCAACGGCAAAACCACGGTGACGCAAATGATTGCCTCGATTTTGCGGGCCTTCAAGCCAGGTTGCGCGTTTGCAACCGAAGGGAACTTTAACAACGACATTGGCGTGCCGCTGACCCTGTTGCGATTAACTCATGAGCATCAGATTGGAGTCGTTGAGTTGGGCATGAACCATCCCGGTGAAATCGCCTATCTTGCCGGCCTGGCTCAGCCAAGCGTTGCGCTGGTCAACAACGCGCAGCGAGAACACTTGGAGTTCATGGGTACCGTCGCTGCGGTGGCGGCGGAGAACGGAAGCGTGCTGACCGCCTTGGCTGCGACCGGTGTTGCCGTGTTTCCAGCAGATGATGCCCATGCGCCTGTATGGCGTGAATTGGCAGGTGCCCGTCGGGTCATGACATTCGCACTGGATTCGCCGGCCGATGTAACCGCGAGCGCGCACTGGGCAGCTAATGGCTGGCACGTGTCAGCAGATACGCCAGCAGGCAAAGTCGAGTTCGATCTACAAATCGCAGGACGGCACAACGTAAAAAATGCTCTGGCCGCTACCGCTTGCGCTTTGGCGGCGGGCGTACCACTGGAGAGTATTGCGAGTGGACTTTCTGCCTTCAAGCCAGTTAAAGGGCGTTCACGTGCTGCAAAAGTGAGCCTGCTTGACCACGCGTTGACGCTGATTGACGACACGTACAACTCCAATCCAGACTCCATGAACGCAGCCGTAGATGTGCTTGCTGATCTTGCCGGCCCACGTTTGCTGGTGATGGGAGACATGGGTGAGGTTGGAGCTCACGGCCAGCGATTTCACACCGAAGCCGGACTGTATGCAAAAAAGAAAGGTGTCGACTACCTTTTTACTTTAGGCGAGCTGTCGGCTTTGGCCACCGAGAAGTTTGGCGGCGGCGGCAAGCATTTTTCTGACATTAACCAATTAATTGCGGCTGTTATTCAGCGATTACCCGACGTCAGCTGCGTATTGATCAAGGGCTCGCGCTTCATGCAAATGGAGCGTGTTGTTGCGGCCATAACTCAGCACGAAACAGACACCGCTGCAAAGAGCGAAGCAAAACAACAGGACAACCACCATGCTGCTTAATTTAGCCCAGTGGCTGCAATCGCTCTCCCCAGAATTCGGCTCGTTTCGAGTTTTTCAGTACTTGACTTTTCGCGCAGTGATGGCGGCGCTAACGGCCTTGCTGATTGGTTTGGTGGCGGGCCCGTTTGTTATACGCCGACTGATTGCGTTGAAGATTGGTCAGCCTATCCGCACCTACGCGATGCAAACCCACATGGCCAAGTCTGGTACGCCAACGATGGGTGGCGTGCTGATTTTGCTGTCAATCGCTATTGCCACTTTGCTGTGGGCCGATTTATCAAACCGCTTCGTCTGGATTGTGCTGATCGTGACGCTTGGTTTTGGCGCTATTGGTTGGGCAGACGACTGGCGCAAAGTCGTTCACAAGGATCCCGAAGGTATGCGATCGCGTGAAAAATACCTGTGGCAATCAGCCATCGGTCTGACTGCGGCGCTCTACTTGGTTTTTAGTATTTCGGAAAGCTCGAACACACGCGTGTTGGGACTTTTTATAAGTTGGGTGCAATCAGGTTTTGATGTGAACTTGCCACCGAAAGCCGGGTTGCTTGTGCCATTTGTCAAAGAAGTCAGCTACCCGTTGGGCGTATTCGGTTTCGTTATATTGACCTATCTGGTGATAGTTGGTTCCAGCAACGCGGTGAACCTAACCGATGGACTTGACGGACTTGCCATCATGCCCGTGGTTATGGTTGGCTCGGCTTTGGGAATCTTTGCTTACGTGACCGGAAGCGCAGTTTTTTCAAAGTACCTTTTCTTCCCGCATATTCCCGGTTCTGGTGAGTTGTTGATTTTTTGTGCGGCTATGGCCGGCAGCGGCTTGGCGTTTTTGTGGTTCAACACGCACCCTGCGCAAGTGTTCATGGGCGATGTCGGCGCACTTGCACTGGGTGCGGCATTAGGCACCATTGCCGTCATTGTTCGACAGGAAATTGTGCTGGCGATCATGGGCGGCATTTTTGTGGTCGAGGCGTTGTCCGTGATGCTTCAAGTGGTGTACTTCAAATACACCAAAAAACGTTTCGGTACGGGGCGTCGAATTTTAAAAATGGC
>JANMWH010000387.1:0-3550 GCA_031393945.1 Polaromonas sp.
GCCATTTCGGCCAGGCGCGTGTACTGCCACAGCAGCAGCTCAGGGGCGCTTTGCGGGTACTGCTTGACTGCGCTTGCAAGCTTGTCAAAGGCCGGTTGCAGGCCGCCGCCACTGCTGCCCTCAACATAGGCACTGCAGCCAACGGCTACCAGCGCCTCAGCTATGGGTTTAAGTTTGGCGCATTCGGCCGCGGCCTCAGGGTATTTGGCCTGCACCATGTAAATGGCGCTGCGCCACAGCAAGGGCTCGGTCGATGTTGGGTTGAGCTGACTGGCTGTGGCCAGGCTGACAAGCGCTGCATCAAATTGGTGGGTAAATTGCTCAATCATGCCGCGCACCTGAAAGTACTCGGCACCCAATGCGGGTGCAGCAGGAACGGCGCTTGCCAGCGGCTTTAAAGCGCCAGCGGCATAGCCCACATAACGCGGGTCTCCCTGAGCCATAGCCATGTCAAAGTAGCGCCTGCCGATTTCAACCCGCAGTGCTGCGTCATCGGGCCGGGCGGCCAATTGTTTGCGCAGCGATTCAACGCGCCGCGTGGCGGGGTCGCTCGCGCGGCCGGGCAGGCGCTCAACCACCTCTGCATCGCTGGCGGGTATGAAGGGTGCTGCGTGAGTTTGTGCGTGCGCCAGGCAAGCCGCCAGGGCCAGCAGGGCAGTGAGGGTTTTAAATTTCATGTTTTCAAGTCAAATATCAGTGTCAAAAATAATAGCTGCTCGCGCCTGTATTTATTGGGCTACAGGCTTATTTAATATCGAATTAACGTGTTGAATTCAAGTTTTAACAGTGTTTGGCAGTACTGTCGGTTTTCCACTGGCCCGCACGCCCACCGCAATGCCGCAAGTCACCAACAGCAGCCCGGCAATCAGGTTCCAGTACAGCGGCTCGTTTAAAAATACCACCGCACCGAGGGCCGACAAGCCGGGCACCACCGCCGTCAGCATGGTGGTGCGCACCGGGCCAAAGTATTCAATCATTTTGGTAAACGAAATGCCCGAAATCACCACCGAGCCGCCACCTTGCCACACGGTGTGAAAAATAATTTCAGACCACGGCGCGGTGGCCAGCTTGCTGTGCAGCACACCCGCCCACACCAGCGCACCGTAGGCCGGGATGAAGGTGACCACGCAAAACACAATAACCGCAATGGTGGCGGGCACCGCGCCCAGCGCGTTTTTGCGGCAAGTCACTGCGTAAAAAGCCCAGCAGCTTGACGCGCACACAAACAGGGCGTCGCCAATGTAGGTTTGGCTGGTGTTGTTGGCATTAAAAATGGCGTTAAAAATTGACACCCCGCCGACCAGCATGGCCCCGCCAAAAATCATGGCCAGCCCGGTGATGCGTCCAGTGCTCAAGCGTTCATGCAGCAGCCACACTGACAGCAGCGCGGTCGACAGTGGCAGCATGCCCGGCAGCAGCACCGAGCCGTGCGCGGCAGGCGCGTACACAAAGGCGCTGTAAGCCAGCACGGCGTACGCCACGCCGCCAAAGGTACCAATCAGCGCTGTAATGCGCAGTGGCAGCGGCGACAAACCCAGCCAGGTTTGGTTAGCCCGGTACCCCGGGTTGTTTAACTTCATTTTGCGCACCATCAAGTAACCCCAAGGCAGCAGCACCGCAGCCGCGCCCACAATGCGGCACAGCACAATGTCGAGTGGGGTCAAGCCCTTAAGCGCCATTAATCGGGCTACAACGATGAAAGAGGTCCAAATGACGATGGTGACCACAGCGGCAGTGATGCCGACGGTCTTGGGTGAAAAGCGCATGCGGTGATTATCGCGGCGACGGTGTTTTGGCATATTTTTACGCTAATTTATGCATGAAATAGCACTGTAGCCCAATTAATACGGGCGCAATCAGCTATTAAATACATAGCGCAAAGTGGGCCGGCGGTGGTTAACGTCGCAGCGGATTTTTTAATCGCAACGGTTATTCACCTAGCCACTCATCACGCGATTCGAGCCGCCATGACACTTGCTTTGTAGTAAAACCTGTCTATGCCTGATCCGCTCCGTCCAACCACTGAAGTCAGCCCGATGAATCAAGTGGTTCCAATCCAGGGCCGCATTCATTTCGCGGGCAATCCTTGGCCGCTGGGTCACAGGGTGGTGTCGTGCACGTTCAATGCGTCCATTCATCCGGCAGTCGGCGCGTATGCTTCCGTCTACCCCAACCCCGGCGCGGGCTTGATGCTGGAGTTTGTTCTGACGACGGCCGAGTATGACGAAGACGACGAACACGACGAAGATAGCGAAAATAACCCGCCTGCTGAGCTTGGCCAAAGCGACTCAGACCAGCCCGACTGGACTTCAAAAATCGTCTGGAACAACTACCACTGCTGCACGATTGGCCCCAGCCAGTCCAGCCAGGTGCAGGGCATTCGCGTGGCCGATGGCAGCACGCCGTTCGCGTTTGATCTGCCCGAGTACCGATTCGCCGTTGATATGCTGCCGATTGATTGGCAGAACTTTCACGAAACGTCGGCT
This sequence comes from Polaromonas sp., assembly GCA_031393945.1. GTDB lineage: Bacteria > Pseudomonadota > Gammaproteobacteria > Burkholderiales > Burkholderiaceae_C > Polaromonas. The sequence goes on from JANMWH010000387.1 coordinate 2,487, forward strand.
TTTGGCATTTATCTGTTGGGCCACGACTCGGTCGCTAAACACCATATTCACTTGCACAGCCGCCAGCCAGACGGCAGCTACACCTTGGACTGGACGGGCAAAATCGCGCTGACCTACGCAGGCCATGAAAATTTCGCACACGACTTCAGCGCGCACGTCACCGGCGTTCGGTTTGACTCGCTGATGCTGTTTTACTTCGACGCGGGGCGGGCCAAAGAGTACTTTGACATCGAGCTTGACCCCGCACTTTCTGCGTGGGACTACATCGCGCCGTTTGTGGTCGACCCTGATAACTTCATGTTTGAAACCCGCGTTGACGGGCTGAAGCGCGCGGTTGTTTTCGCCACCCACAAGGCACCTTGAAGCGTCTGCCGGGCCGCTTGAAGGTCTCGACTGTCAGCCTTTTAAAATGTAACCATGACTCAATTATTGAAATTTGCCGTGATGGGCGCGGGCGCCGTGGGCTGCTACTACGGCGGCATGCTGGCCAGGGCAGGGCACCCGGTGGTGCTGGTTGCGCGCCCGCAGCATGTTGCCGCCATTGCGCACGCCGGGCTGCGCCTGCAAACCCAAACCTTTGATGAGCATATTCAGGTGCAAGCCAGCATTGAGGCCAGCGCCGTGCGCGGTGCAGACGTGGTTTTGTTTTGCGTGAAGTCCAGCGATACCGAGGCGGCCGGGCGCTTGATAGAGCCGTTTTTGCAGCCCGATACGCTGGTGGTGTGCCTGCAAAACGGCGTTGACAACGCCGACCGGCTGCGTGCCGTGCTGCCTGCGCACCAGGTCTGCGCAGCGGTGGTTTACGTCGCCACTGAAATGGCAGGCCCGGGCCATGTCAAACACAACGGCCGGGGCGATTTGGTCATTGAGCCATCGGCCGGCAGTGCGGCAGTGGCGCAGGCATTCGCTGCGGCAGGCGTGCCGACCAAGGTGTCAGACAACGTGCGCGGCGAGCTGTGGGCCAAACTGATACTTAACTGCGCCTACAACGCTGTGTCGGCCATTAGCCAACTGCCGTACGGCAAAACGGTGGCAGGTGTGGGCGTACAAGACGTGATGCGTGA
>JANMWH010000394.1:0-3412 GCA_031393945.1 Polaromonas sp.
AACATCGCAGCCGCCATCGCCACCATACCCACATCTTCAACAATCGTCACCGTGCTCATTGGCAGCTTGAAGACTGTGCCCAAGCAGGCGCACTGAATTTGGGTTTTGCTGAGCACAGCGCGAACGACCCCAATTGTGGAAAACCCCATCACGATGATGGTGGCCAAGTGCGTGAGCAGTGGGTTGAAGTGGGCCAGATAGGCAATGCCTAAACCCAACTCGACAAAGGGGTAAATCAAACCCCAGCCGCGCCAGCGCCTTGCCAGCAGGTCGTACCCCGAGTACGCATCGGCGAACGCATTGATGTCGAGCAGCTTAAAAAACGAGAACACCAAAAAGAAACCCGCCATGAAGTAGCGCATGGTGTCCATCGTGGTGATGCTGGCCAGCCCGCCCATGCCAATTTGCACCAGCAGGCTCGCGCCCAGAATGTAGGCAACGATCAGTAGCAGCGGGCTGTAGGTAGCCAGCCAGCTCGGCGCAGAGTTTTCAGCTGCTATGTTTACAGGAGCTGCTTGCGCCCGCATTGATTGGGCAACAGGCATATTTATTGCATTATTTGGCACTGAATTAGGCAACAGGACGTACTTTCCAGCGCTTTCTACGGCTGATTTCAACGCATCAAAGCCAACCGTCGCCCTTGTCAACACCACTTGCATGGGTTGCAGGCTAACGGCAACGCCGGTGGCCAGCGGCTCCAAGCTTTTGGTAATGCGGCCCACGCAGGCGTTGCAATGCAGGCCAGTGATGGCGTAGGTGCTAATTTGATTTTTATCAGTCATGCCGACAGCTTAAACCTTCGAGCAGGTTCAAGGTCAAGCTATGGGGTTTAGCGCGCGTTATTTGATGTCGAACCGTGCAGTGACGGTTGGCTTGCCAGCCAGCGTCAGCACTGCGATGCCTCTGGTGCCCTTGGCTACTTTGAAGGCGCCTTTAGCCTCTAGCTTGTCGCCAGCAGCTGTCAAATTTGCCTCGGTTTTTTCTGTTCCATTCAAGAGTGTGACCTTGGCGGTTGCACCAATCAGCTTGACGGGTTTTCCGTGGTCGGTGAAGTAGATTTGAATACTGTCCGGCTTGGCAGCAATTTCCATGTCACCTGCCTTGGTTTCCACCACTACGCCGCCGTGCTTTGGTTTGTGGTCTCCACCTGCCAACGCAGGTGCAGTTGCAAATCCGATGCTCAAAGCCAACAAGCTAGCGGGTAGGTTAAAAAATCGACACATGATAAAAATACCTTTCAAAGTTAAAAAACACAAAACGAAATCAAAAACTCTCATTGCCCGAATCCGCCACCAGCGCCTCAATCGGCTTGCGGCCAAACAGCGCCACCATGGCAGGGGTTAAAAATGAATCGAGCAGGGTGGAAGTCAACAGCCCTGAAAAAATCACCACCGCCACCGGGTGCAAAATTTCAGTGCCGGGCATCTCGGCTTCAAACAGCAGCGGTGACAGCGCCAGTGCGGCTACAAGCGCGGTCATCAGCACCGGTGTCAGGCGTTCCAATGATCCGCGCACCAGCATTTTGGTATCAAAGTTTTCCCCTTCAAAAGCACACAAATTGATGTAGTGCGACACCTTCAAAATGCCGTTGCGAATGGCAATGCCCGCCAGCGTGATAAAGCCGACCAGCGCGGCAATGCTCAATGGCTGGCCAGAAATCCACAGCCCAATCACCGCGCCGACGAGTGCCAGTGGAATATTGGCCATGATGATGGCTGCCAGCACGGCGGAGCGGTAGCGCGAGTACAAAATCAAAAATACCAGCGCAATTGAGCCGAGTGACAGCAGGCCAATCAGGCGCGACGACTCTTCTTGTGCCTGAAACTGCCCGCCCAGGGTGATGAAGTAACCCTCAGGCAACTTGGTATCTGCAATCGCGGCGCGCAGGTCAACCACGACATCGCTCAGCGCGCGGCCTTGCGCGTTGGCCGACAGCACCATGCGGCGGCGGCCATCGTCTCTAGAGATCTGGTTCGGGCCGTCTGACTCGTTAACCGTGGCCAGCTGGCTTAACGGCACACGCCCGCCAGGTGTGTCAATCATCATGTTCTTCAGCCCCTCAATGCCGCGCGATGACTCGGGTAGCCGCAGCACCAGGTTAAAGCGGCGATTGCCTTCAACCACTTCAGTGATGCGTTCGCCGTCAATCAGCGTTTGCAACTCTTGCAGCAGCTTGGCGGGCGTGATGCCCAGGCCCAGTGCCTTGTCGTAGTTGACGAGCACCTTGATTTGCGGCGTCAGCACCTGCTTTTCAACTTCAAGGTCAACTAAGCCTGCGATGGTGCTGAGGCGTTGCCGCAGTGCTTCAGCTTGGCCACGCAAGCCGTCAAGGTCATCGCCATACACCTTGATGGCGATTTGCGCGCGCACGCCTGTCAGCATGTGGTCAATGCGGTGGCTGATCGGTTGGCCCAGGCCAATGGCGGCGGGCAATGATGCGATACGGCTGCGCATGTCAGCGTAAATTTGCTCAACGCTACGGTCGCTGCGCTTGAGCTTGATGTCCAGCTCAGACACATGCACGCCCTCGGCGTGTTCGTCCAGCTCGGCCCGGCCAGAGCGGCGGCCCACGTGTTCGGCTTCTGGCACACCTTTCAAAGCTTTTTCAGCAATCGCGCCAATCCGTACGGACTCGCTCAGCGTGGTACCCGGGTTGAGCCGCAAGCCGACCAAAGCCACACCTTCATTGAACGGTGGCAAAAACGTGGTCGGGAAAAATGGCACCGCTGCTATGGCCAGCACTGCCGCCACCGCGCCAGCGCCTACCCAAGCTTTTGGGTAGTTCAGCACTTTTTGCAGCAGCACGGCGTAGCGTGTTTTCAGCCAGATTTGCGCTTTGGTGTCACCATGATCCAGGCTTTTCATCTGCGGCAGCAGGTAGTACGCCATCACCGGCGTGACAGTGACTGACACCACCATCGAAGCCAGCATGGCCACGATGTAGGCAATGGCCAGCGGCTGCATCAGGCGACCTTCAATGCCCGGCAAAAAGAACAGCGGCACCAGCACCAGCACCACAATCACGGTAGCAATCACAATGCCCGAGCGCACTTCAAGCGTGGCCTTGGCAATCAGCTCCAGCGGGCCCATGCGTTTGTTGGGGTGCGCGGCGCGGTCAGTTTTAAGTCGACGCAGCACGTTTTCAACCCCCACCACCGCGTCATCGACCAGCTCGCCAATAGCAATCGTCAGCCCACCCAATGTCATGGTGTTGATCGACAAGCCGAGGTACTTGAAGACTAGTACCGTGACCATGAATGAGATGGGAATAGCCACCAGCGAAATGAGTGTGGTGCGCACATTGGCCAAAAAGAAATACAGCACCACCGCCACCACGGCAAACGCCAGCATGAGTTTGCTTTTCAGGTTGTTGACAGACGACTCGATAAAGTTGGCCTGGCGCATGGTCACC
>JANMWH010000411.1:0-5630 GCA_031393945.1 Polaromonas sp.
TTTTCGGGCGATATTTGCGGGCAAGAACTAAGTAGGACATTTTCTAATTCTAAGTGGCTGTGTCGGCGCGTCATTTACAATCAGTGGTGACGAGCCTTCCCGCATGGTGAAGCGGCCAAACGGGTCAGGTGGGGAACCAAGCAGCCCTAACTGTGGAGTCAGTGCCGGGGTAAAGGCTCGTCACCTTTTTAATGGCTGCGTTGGTTATTTAACCAGCGCCAGCATGTCTTTGAAGGCGGGGTGGTCAGCACTGCGCAGCCACTCAAATGCCACCATCTCAGTCGTCACCAGCTCGGCGCCATTGCCAGCCAGCCTGTCAAAAGCGGCGTCGCGGTTTGAATCAAGGCGAGAGCCGCAGGCGTCTGTCACCACCCACACGTCAAACTCTTCTTCTAGCAAGTCCAAAGCGGTTTGCAGCAGGCACACATGCGCTTCGCAGCCGGCAATAACGATCACGTTGCGGCCGTCCTCTGGCTCTGGCGCAGCATTTTGCTGACTTTTTTGCATGTGTTTGGGCAGGCTGCGCGCATTGCCGCGAACTGGCTCGTTTTGCACAGGCTTGCGCACGGGCGGGCGCAGCCAGTCACCCAGACCATCGGCCACAGCACTGAAGTGCGCTTTGGCAAGCGTCTGGCCGCCCGCCGCGTCAATGGCGTTTTGCACGTCGGTTGTGTTTGCGCCCAGCTTGTCGGGCAACTGCGCGGTGCCCCAAACCGGGACTTGCATAATCGCCGCCATTTTGGCGAGCCGAACGGCATTGGCCAGTAGTCGCTCTTGCCCAAAAATAACCGGCATCAGGCGGGTTTGGTAGTCAACCAGAACGAGTTGGCAATCGTCAGCGTCCAGCAGCATGGGGCTTCCTTCGAGAATAAAAACCCATTATCGCCAGCACTCAAGCAAATCAACCCAAAACCAAGCCAAAACCAAGCCCATAGTGCCCTAAATACGAGCTAAATAGGCCTGCAGCCCAATTAATACAGGCGCGAGCAGCTCATGTATTAATAGCGGCTAATTTGCGATTTGTCACCGCTTAAAGCGTGGGCAGCTGATGTCGCCTTCTTTGCAAGTGCTCAAGTTCACCACCTCAATTGCACGCGCACGGGTCATGCGGCTGGCGCATTGCCAACGCGACATGGCTCTGGCACTTCCAGCTCCCAAGGCGCTGCTTTCAAACTCGCAGGTCGCGGTTCGGTAAGCCAACCAGGCGCTTTGGGAGCGCCTAAACAAGTCGCGCTGCGTAATGGTCAGTCTGCCAGCGTATTGTTTATTGCTGCTGGCGTAGTCCGCATTGGCGAGTAAAAAGTCCTCATAGGCGCATTCATTCATCATCTTTTGCGTGGTCGGTGCGGCGCATTCAGCGGCACTTGGCACATTGGCGGTAGCTGCCAGCCCGGGCACTGCGGGCAACGCAAATGCAAATGCGATTGCGCAGACGACAGAAAGCGAAAGCGGAGTTTTCATGATGCAGCCTTTGCAGATTAAACAGACCGGTTGCAGCAGAGCGGCTGCACGCAACAATTTATAAGTTCATCGTAGGCTGAGAGGCGCCGTCAATAGCGTAGGACGGCACGCTGTAGCCGCCAGCGGCAAAACGCAGATTTACAGCCGCGGCTTGCCGGGCGAAAGCGCCCGCTTGAGTCCAAGCAACACAGCCACCACAGCGCCATAGGCAACCAGCACGCCGACTGAATTACGCAGTGCAGTGTCGTAACCAATTTGGCCCACATCAATAAAAAAGTAAGGGTAAATTTTGAAAATCTCACCGCGAACAAACACATAAACGAGGTACGCCAGCGGGTAAACAAACAACCACGGCAGCGCGCCCCACTTAACGGCGCCGTGGGGCACCACCCAAAACCAGAACAGAACAGCCAAAACCGGAACCACGTAATGCAAAGCCGCGTCGGCTGCAAACTGCGCGCCCTCGGGTTTCCAGGTGTGGCGCAAAATCAGAAAGTAAACCAGCCCCACCACGGTAATGGCCGCGGCCAAGGTGGTAACGGCCACCGGGTGCGTCAGCTTGCGGTGACCGGGAAATGGCGGGCCAGAGGCAAATGCAGTCAAGCACACAGCGGCCAGCAAATTGGTCAGCACCGTGAAAAACCCGAAGTACACCACCAGGCCCATCGCAAAGCCACGGCCTTGGTTGATGACAATGCCCGTCGTTAGCCACAGCTGCAAAAGCAAAGCGGCCCAAGCAACAGCGGCCGCTGCGGCTGCAAAGCGGCGCGACGCCAGCGAAGAATCTATTGATGCGGTCATGCTTTTTTGTCTTCAGCGCGACCAGTGGCTGGCGCAATGGCGATTGCGCCAGCCGTAGTTGGCGGCGCGTCAGGCGGCCGGGCAAATTTAAGCAAGCGGGTCGCCATGAGTGTTTCAGTTAAAAAGCACATCAGCGCAAATAAAAAACACAGCACGCCCAACAAAAAGCAAATCGTCGCTATTTTGAAGGTGGCTATTTCGGCGGCCTCACCCAAAAACAGCAAAATAATCGTCATGCCAATCAGCAGTGCGCAAAACGTCAGCAGCGCAATTGAGGCATTGACCAGCCAGCCACGCTTGCGCAGCTGCTGCAGCTCCGCGTACATTTTGGTGGCCTTGGCGCCATCCACAACGCCAGCTTCAAGCCGATTTTCAAGAAACCGCGCGCGGTCAATGATGCGGGCCAGCCTGCCCGCTACCGCCGCAATCAAACCAGACACCGCCGTCAGCAAAAACACCGGCGCCACCGCCAGCTGTATGCCGTGCGTGACTGTGGCCAGGTCGGGGGCGAAATTCATTTGGGTTTTGCAAAGTTGCTGGCCGCCCAGCGCTCAGCACTGGCACGGTTAAGTTTGAAAGACGCCGCCACTTTGATGTCGGCCAGCAAGTCGCCGCCCGCGTCTCGCGCACTTAACGTCGCAAAAGGGTTGTCTTCGTCCGGCACGATGTCCAGGTTTACGGTGATGCGAGCAGTGCCTGCGGTAATCGCCATGCTTTGGTGCAGTTCGGCGTGCAGTTGCTGCTCATGCCGGCGCACAAACTCAGACGCGGTTTTAACCAGCGTATGAAAAGCGTTGGTGTCCAGCGGCTTGGGGTTCTTTTTGTCCCGGCCCATGGTCCACGGCCCAATTAGCGCGGGTTCGGGCTCGCCGTCTTTGATCATGGCAACGGCCCAGCCGTCGTCGTCTTCGTTTTTAATGACCTTGGCCGTCCAGCCGTCGGCTACCCATAACCGGGCCTCGTTAATTTCAGCAGTGTTGTCCATAGCGGCGATTATCATGGCTGCAACGCCCGCCCCATGTAGTCATGAGCGCTGAGCAAAACGAACGCATCATCCGATCTAGATAAAACCGATTGCACTATGAGCCGAACTATTACTATACATTTCATAGCTGCTCGCGCCCGTGAAATGGGCGCTACAGGCACAAAAGATGCTTAAAATAGCCGTTCAATCACCGCCAAGGTGGGTAAAAGCGTGATGGACGCTGCCACAGCAAATAACGTAGACGGCATTGCGGCAGACTGCGGCGGCTTGATGACTTGCGCGACTTGCCATGTGATCGTTTGCGACGAATTCGCTGGCACGCTGCCGCCGCCTGATGCCGAAGAATTGGCGATGCTGGCTTTTACTGCTGCTCCGCGCGAGCCACATAGCCGCTTGAGCTGCCAACTGGTGTTGACCCCAGCGCTGGAGGGATTGACGCTCAGATTGCCGCTTAATCAGTATTGATTGCAATACTGATTAACGGTTATTTGAGGGTTGTCTGGCTGGTGGTGTTGCTGGTGGTGTTGCTTGCTGCAGAGGCCGAACCTTCGGCATGCCCAGCCACCAGTTTGCCAATCAGCCGCACCAAATGCTCTTGCTCCTGTTCATCTAGCGGGCTAACAATGCGCAACTGAGCTTTGTCGACGGCTTTTTTCATTTTTAGCGCGACTTTTTTGCCATCGTCAGTGACCCACAGCAACCTGCGCCGCTTGTCTTTGGGATCTGCCTTGCGGGTCACCCAAGCTTTAGCTTCGAGCCGCCCCACCACCGAGCCGAAGGTAGCGGGATCAAACGCTACATGTTTAGACAGGGTGACCTGGTCCTCGCCAGGGGCGTCAATCAGCGCGTTCAAAATAGCAAATTGCACCGGCGTGATGTCAAACGCAAGGGTTTCTTCCATAAAAAGCGCCACTGCGATTTGCTGCGCACGCCTGATCAAGTGGCCCGGGGCAACCTCGAATTTGTAGCTTTTTGTCATGAAACGAGTTTAATCGTCAAGCTGCGGTTTTAACGGCTTCCCAAGCCTGCCATCGGGATTTAACTGGGGAGCTCTATCGGCTCGATTGCCGCCGCGCATCCATGGCTGTGTGGATTTCGGGTTTGCCCTCATGTCAATATAAATAAGCATACATATTATCTTGAATGATTCGACTATGGCGAGTAAAAATTTGGCTGGACTGAAGTGCATGTGAGGCGAAATTGAGCCTGCAAAACTGTTCAAATAATGGTTGTTTAAAAATCTGCTTTTTATGGAAACCGTCATGAAGCCCAACTTGTCCCGACTGCGTTTGCCCAGCCGCCGACTGGCATCTGCTACTGTATTGATAGCTGCTTGCGCCCTTTCTTTTGGGGTTACAGCCCAAAATATCAAGAAAAAACCGGCGCCATTGGCCGATTGGCCAACCAAACCCGTCAGAATTTTGGTGGGCTTTCCGGGCGGCTCGACGCCAGACATGGCGGCACGCACGTTGGCAGAGCCGTTGTCAAGAGCCCTCGGCCAGCCGGTCATTATTGAAAACAAGCCAGGCGCGTCTGGCAACATTTCAGCAGACCTGGTTGCTAAAGCGACTGACGATCACACGCTGGGCGTGGTGATCAATGGCAACCTGACATCGGCCAAGCTGCTGTTCCCCAAGCTGCCTTACGACCCTGCAAAAGACTTCACACCGATTTCGCTACTCACTACCGCGCCGCTCGTGCTGGTTGCGCCGCCCAACCTGCCCTCAGGCGTCGCTTTTTTCGATGCTGCTCGTGCAGGTGGTGACAAATGGAACTTTGGCTCGGTCGGCAACGGCTCGGTAGGCCACTTGGGCATGGAGCTGCTCAAGTCAAAAGCTGGCGGCCTGCAGGCAGTGCATGTCCCGTACCAAGGCAACCCGCAAGTGGTCACTGCCCTGCTGGGCGGGCAAATTCAGATGGCGCTGGTGCCGCCCGGCATTGCCCTGCCGCAAATCAAAGCAGGCAAGCTAAAAGCCATCGGCTTGACCAGCGGGCGCAGCGCTCTGGCGACCGAAATTGCGCCACTGGCCGACGCCGATATTCGAAACTTCAGCCTTGAGGTGTGGACAGCGTTGGTAGGGCCGGCGAATTTGTCGGCAGCAGCGCAGGCGCGCTTGAATGCTGAAGTGTCAAAAATTATTCGCGACGCTGATACGCGTCAAAAGCTGTTCAACCAAGGCTGGCAAGCTGTCGGCACGTCGCCAGACGGGTTGAGCAGCCGCATCAAAATCGAGACCGCCATCATGGGCGGAATCATTGCGATGCGCAATATCAAAATAGAGTGACCAGCAAAAGCGCTCCTGCAAGCACCAATGAACTTCGTATTTGAACCCGCCCGCCAACTCCCGGTTTTCGGCGAATTTGACGTGGTCGTGGTGGGCGG
>JANMWH010000428.1:0-6420 GCA_031393945.1 Polaromonas sp.
AATCGTCGAAAACAAAAACGACAAAAAAGACAATTGAACTGCTAACAGGCACCCGTGAGAACTGAGGCGTGAACGACGCACAATTGTTGCGCTATTCGCGCCATATTTTGCTAGACGAGGTCGGCATTGAAGGCCAGCAACAATTGCTGGCCTCTCACGCGCTGATCATCGGCGCTGGCGGGTTAGGCTCACCAGCGGCGCTGTATCTGGGCAGCGCAGGGGTGGGACACATCACAGTGGTAGACCACGACACCGTTGATGCAACCAACTTGCAACGGCAAATCGCCCACACCACAGCCGATGTAGGAAAACTCAAAGCACAGTCAATCAAACGCGCAATTGCAGCTATCAATCCCGACGTGCAGGTAACTGTTGTAGCGCAACGAGCTGACGCTGCCTTGCTGAGTAAGCTGGTTGGTCAAGTGGATGTGGTGCTCGACTGCACGGACAATTTTGCAACCCGCCACGCCATCAATCGAGCTTGCGTTGAACACGCCAGGCCGCTGGTGTCTGGCGCGGCAATTCGCTTTGATGGACAAGTTGCCGTTTACGATTCGCGCGAAGCGTTGTCGCCCTGCTATGCCTGCGTGTTCCCCGAGGCGAGCCAGCCTGAAGAAGCGCAGTGCGCCACCATGGGCGTGTTCGCGCCCCTGGTCGGCATTATTGGCAGCATGCAGGCAGCTGAGGCACTCAAGCTGCTCGCCAAATTGGGGGGGTCGCTGAACGGCCGCCTCTTGATGCTGGACGGCCGCAACATGACGTGGAGCGAGCTGCGCATTCCGCGGGACAGCGCATGCCGGGTTTGCGGCAGTCACTGACCTGTTGTTTTCACCTTAACTTTACTCTTGGGGCTTGCTGCAACCGCCAGTGCGCCCGTGCAATCGGCGTCTTGGCCGGGGCCGGTCTCAATCGTTGCCAGCAGTGCCAAAAACGGATTGACCGCGCCCAAGGCGATTGCAAGGCCTGCTCTTCCCACCAAGGCCGCCTTATCTACCCCCGCACTGGGCACCGCGAATGTCCCCCCAATTTTCAGCGGTGAACGCAAGGTCAAAATGCTTTTGTCTTTTGGCTCTGGTTTTAACGTGAGGTCAAGCGTTTCGTTGGCCAAACTGATTTGCCCACTGCCGTTAACCACCGTGTCTGAGGTGTCCAGCACAATTACCTTGCTGGTCATGAGGCCCTGCTTGACATCGAACGCAGCTGCTGCACAACGCAGTTGAACATTTCTGTCGCCCCGCAAAAAGAACTTGATGACTTCGCCTCCGTCAAGTCCCAAGTATTCCATCAGCAGGTTGCTTATTTCACCCTGCCCCATCAGTACCGCAGCGTCGCCTGTTGCTGAGCCGAGCATTTGCGCCATTGAGTTGCCGCTGCCTTTCAAACCGACTTGGCCACTTAACTTGCCGAAGCTGCTTTTAGTGGTTTCAATGGTGGGAAATAGTTTATTAAGCTGAAGCGAGCGCAAATCGACTTTAGTTTCAAACGCCGCAGGTACTGCATTGACATCAATCGTGATGTGGCCGGCAAGTGAGCCGCCCGCCACGCCCAGCGCCAGAGGTTCAAGCCGCAAAACGCCGTTGTTTAACTTCACATGCACGCTGCCTCTGTCGAGTGGCAGCGCTTCGACATGGCGGATGTCCAGCGCGCTGTAGGTCACGTCCGCATTCATTGCCTTGAGCTTGACCAGATCCAGCGGCGCTGTCGGTAGAACCCTGCGCGCCAGCTTGCTCGGCGGCGCTGGTTTTTGCACAGGCGCTACATTGCCTGCCACGGTGGCCAAGGTCGGTGTCGCAACGGTTTTGGCGGGCAAGCCAATAACCGGCCGTAAGTCATCAAAGTCAAGGAGCTTGGACTGCACCTTGCCCGTCAACAACGCAATTGGTTGTGAAGGGTCAAAACTGAGTTCGCCGCTCAAATCTGAGTTGCCCAGAACGCCGCGAATCTGACTTGCCGACCATACCTCGTTACGCTTGTTTAATTGCCCACGCAACTTGTAGGGCGGGGTCGAGGGTAGTACGACGCCTGCCAGTTTGTACAGCTCGTCTAGGTTGCGGCCCTGAATTTCAAAGGCGACGTCAAGACCAGAAAATTCGCGCAAATTCTCAACCACGCCTTTGGCTTTGACTTTGGTCTTGCCTGACTGCGCGTTGACCTCCAGCGGGAAAGAGGCAGTTAAATCGCGACTTAATGTGACCACCCCGCCGGAACGACCTGTAGCTGTGAAGGCCTCGTTTTTCCACTTACCACTTACCTGGAATCGCAACGGCAATGCTTTGGCATCTTCGGCAGTAAGCGAAAAAAGTACTTTCATGTCCGCGCCCTGCTGCGCCGCGCGATATTTGAGCGTGCCTTGGTCTACCGTCACTGTGCCGATGTTGGGCGTTGCATTCGTATCGGAGGTGTCGCGGGAAAGCGCCCAAGTTCGCCTGCCATCAGGCTCGATTTGCAGGCCGATCTGCGGGTCGAAAAGCGCAACCCGCGGCAAGTTGACATGGCCAAAAAGCAAAGGCCATAAGTCGATGTCAAATTCAGCCGCTTTAGCTTTGATCAAAAATGGCTCGCTTGCCCACTCGGGGTTGGCCAGCACCAAACCGTCTGCGCGAACGGTTGTGGTGAGCCCCACGTCGACTGACAGGCGCTCCGTGATTTCAAATTGGCGGCCCAATTGCTCTGATACATACCGATTGATCGGGCCGCGAAGCATGTCCCAAGGGAAAAAGAAAACTCCCATGAAAAGTAGAGTAAGTACGAGCACCACTGCAAGTAGGCGCAGCGCAGCCTTGCTTTTAAAAAAGCCTGTCCTCATTGTTTTTCGCTCAAGTAATTCACCTTTTAAATTTTCGCTAGATTCGGGGTGGCCTAAGGTGGGAAACGGCATGGGAATGCTGTGGGCGGATATCTACATAACTTCGGTATAAGCGGACGTCCTACAAGGTGGGCACCTTACCGGGCGCAAAATACCAAGGGATTACTGCGAATCGCTAAAACAAGCCACAGGACAAGAACCGTGAGACTAAAAACCTATCTTGTCGAAGATAACCCGACTATTCGAGACAATCTGATCGCTACGCTCGATGAGCTCGCGGCGGTGGATACCGTGGGAACTTCAGACAACGAAAACGATGGCAAAGCGTGGCTACAAGACCAGCACAATGATTGGGACTTAGCGATACTTGATTTGTTTTTGAAGCAGGGCAGCGGCTTGGGCGTGCTGGCTGCCTGCGGCAAAAGAAAAACCACCCAAAAAGTAGTGGTGCTCAGCAACTATGCAACAGCGGACGTGCGCCGGCGGTGTACGCAGATGGGCGTGGACGCCGTATTCGATAAATCCAACGAAATTGACGCGCTGGTAGAGTTTTGCAAACAGCAGTCTGCAGGCGCTAACTGATCGAGCATGTCAATTTCCTACGGCAGCGGCGATGCGTCAGTCAATCAGTTTGTTCTTGAGCGCGTAGTAGGTCAAATCGCTGTTGGAAGCGAGGCTCATTTTTTCCATGACTCGGGTACGGTAGGTACTGACGGTCTTGACGCTCAGGGAAAGATCTTTAGCGATGTTGCCCGCCGTCACGCCTTTTGCCAATTTCAGAAAAACCTGAAATTCACGCTCAGAGAGTTGCTCATGCGAGGCCATGTCTTGCGGTCGGTTGAGCTGTTGTGCCAAAAGCTCTGCCACGCTAGGCGTAATGTGCCGTTTGCCCAAAGAAATGACGCGGATGGCGTTCACAATTTCCATGGGGTCGCACTCTTTGTTCAAGTAGCCGCTGGCGCCTTGGCGAATAAGGTTTACCGCGTAGTGTTCTTCGGGGTAACCGCTCAGAATCAAAATGCCCACATCGGGGGCTTTGGCGCGAATCATGGCCATGGCATCGATGCCGCTTTGCCCGGGCATAGATAAGTCCATGACCAGAACGTCCAGCTCAACGTTTCGCACCAGGTCAATTGCCTCCCGTCCACTGGCAGCTTCACCTTCGACTCGCAAGTCGACATGCTCACTAAAAAATTGCTTGAGTCCAGAGCGAACAATCGCATGGTCATCAACGATACCTACTTTTATCATTTTGCTGCCTTCACAAGTTGCGTTAATGCCATTAATTATTGACGCGATGCCCTGTAACGCGTGTAGGAGGATTTCCCGTGACGTTTTTTAAGAGCTTCAAACCGCCCACCCGGCTGCCCCGTTTCGCCATTAGCTTGCTGATGGCGGTATTGGCAGTCACCCTCATCGTATTCATCAATGAGGCAAGTTACCACCAAACCGTTAGATCGGTGAAAGATATGGAGCAGGCGCAGAGCACGCGAGGCGCGCTTAACGAACTGATGCAAAGCCTGCTGGATGCCGAAACCGGACAACGCGGCTATTTGCTGACCGGAAATAGAATTTATCTAGAACCTTACTTCGAAACCCTCAAAACCATCAATCAGCAGCTTGACCAATTGCGGGCTGCCTTCAGCTCTGACCCAGCCACTTTGGGGGAGTTTGGTGTGTTGTCCCGTCACATCTCGCGAAAGTTGGCTGAACTCGATTTAAGCGTGAAAATGCGTGCCGCTAACCAAGAAGATGCCTGGCGTTTTGTGCTCACGACCGATGTTGGCAAGGAACAAATGGACGGCATACGCCTGCAAATTGACAAATTGGCGGCTGGCAGCATTCGCAGCACGGAGCGCGGCCAAGCGCAGGTGCGGCAGACGCTTCAGCTTTCCCGTATCGGCATAGGCATCATGGCGCTCGGTGGCCTGTTGGCTTTTTATATGTATTTGTTGCAAACGCGGGCGTTGCTCAATGCAGGGGTTCGGGAACAAGAATCGCTAAAACGGGAGCGAGATCAGCTGGACATGCAAGTACGCGAGCGCACTGCCAACTTGGCCGAATTGGCCACTCACCTGCAAAATGTGCGCGAAGACGAGCGGGGTCACTTGGCAAGAGAGCTGCACGACGAACTAGGTGCCTTGCTGACGGCAGCCAAACTTGATGTGGCCAGACTGAAGTCGCGGATTGGCGACTCACAGCCGGAGGCGATGGAGCGCATTGCGCACCTGACTGGCACGCTGAACAACGGCATTGCCTTAAAGCGCCGAATTGTTGAAGACCTGAGGCCGTCTTCACTGTCGCATTTGGGTCTGGTCGCGTCTCTGGAAATTTTGGCGCGCGAATTTGAAGAACGATCAGAGCTCAGCATCACCACTGACCTTGAATCAGTAGAGCTGGGTGGCTCAGCACAACTCACGGCGTACCGGCTGGTGCAAGAGTCGTTGACCAACATAGGCAAGTACGCCAACGCAACGCAAATTGTCATCAGCCTGCAAAATCAGGGTGGATACACGCTGCTTGAGGTGATGGACAACGGGTCAGGCTTTGACACCAGCCACATTACTGCCAGCAGTCATGGCATTAACGGCATGCGGCATCGGGTAGAGGCTGCCGGAGGCAAATTGACCGTGACCAGCACCCCGGGTGCAGGCACCCGCATCAGCGCAGTATTACCCAAAGGCTAGCACATCGCACAGCAAACTGTCAGCCACCACCTACATCTGCAAGCTCGCCTAACTGACGGGGCGCTGCGGCGGTAACCGATGTGTCGACGCATGCAGGCAACTTATCCTTTACGCATGAATTTGCATGTCAGGCCCAACCATCCTGCTTTGCTATCCACCTCCGTATTTAAATTTAGGCCTCACGCATGTTGCATTATTCAGTAGTCTTTCTCGTCATCGCTCTAATTGCCGCCGTATTCGGTTTTGGTGGCATCGCCGCTGGCGCGGTAGAGATCGCCAAAATCCTCTTTTTTATCTTCGCCGCAATGGCAATCATCAGTTTTTTAATCAGCCTTGTCAAAAAAAATTAGGCCGCTCGCTCTGTAGCGCCCTGCCAGCCCGTTTCCTTTTTCATCACTTCGTTCAACCGTCAAACTTATCAACCCAGGAGCCCATCATGATCACTACCGCAACCAATTCTTCCGCAGACTCTTTAATTACCTCCGCAGACCGCACCATCGATTCGGCTCGCGCCCAAGCTGGCAACGTGCTGCACTCAGCCAGTGAAAAAGTTCAAGCGCTCACCGACACCCTGGAGCCGCAGTTAGACAGACTGTCCAATAAAGCAAAAGCCATTGCAAACCAAGGCATGGACATGGCAGTGCACGCAAAAGAAAAAGCCGAGCGGTCACTAACTCACTACAGCGATGCCACCAGCCGCTATGTCTCAGAAAAACCCGTTCAGTCGATCGTAATGGCAGCAGCTGCAGGCGCCGCGCTCGCGTGGCTAATCTCTGCTGCCGTACGCCGCGGTTAAGGCGAGCTGCCAAGTCATACGCTGCATATGTTGCATCCGCTTTTTTCCGCAGCTATCCAGCGGCCAGACCTTGTCATAGGCCATTTATCGGCCTATGTCGCGTTAATCGGTGATGAAGCAAAGGGCGCCAG
>JANMWH010000433.1:0-4946 GCA_031393945.1 Polaromonas sp.
CTACCGCGTCTGACAAGTTGGCTTTAGCGTACTTCATGCGGGCCGAAATGTCGTACGCCACCACGCCGCGCATAAAAAACTCGCCGGTGCCAGTGCCAGAGACGGCAACGGTAGCGTTGTCGGCATATGTGCCGGCGCCAATAATCGGCGAGTCGCCGACGCGGCCATACAGTTTGTTGGTAAGCCCGCCAGTAGATGTGCCGGCCGCCAGATTGCCTTTTGCATCAAGCGCCACTGCCCCCACAGTTCCGAATTTGTTGTCAATCATCCAGGGCTCAAACGGGCTTGGCAGCGCAGCAACCAGAGGCGCACCAGGCAATGCCGACGTTTTGGCTTTGCCGTCGTGGTCAAGCTGAATCTGGTCGCGCTCTTTGGCTTTTTGCAATTGATCCCAGCGGTGCGGGGTGTAAAAGTAATCCGGTGCAACGATGTCGAGCTTTTGCACAGCTGCAAATTTGTCAGCGCCGCTGCTGGCCATCAGCACATGGCGGGTTTTGTCCATCACTGCGCGTGCGGCAGTGATCGGATTTTTCACCGTGGTTACCCCAGCTACTGCGCCTGCCAGCCCGGTTTTGCCGTCCATGATGGAAGCGTCAAGTTCGTTCTTGCCTTCGTTGGTGAACACCGCGCCCTTACCGGCGTTAAACAGCGGGTCGTCTTCAAATACCTTGATGGTGGCCACCACGGCGTCCACGCTGCTGCCGCCGCTGGCCAGCACTGCATGGCCGGCTTTGAGCGCGCGGTCGAGCGCAGCGCGGTAATTGGCTTCAATTTCAGGGGTGATGGTGCCGCGTGTGATCGTGCCCGATCCGCCATGCACGGCCAGCGTGACGCGGCCTGCGCCAGTTTGACCGGGCTGCGCAGCAATGGTCTGGGCGGCTGCGCTCAGGCAACACAAGGCGGTAGCTATTGCGGCGATGGGGGTCAATAAATGCATGGGGTCTCCGGTAAAAAAGTTTTGCTGCAATTATTCACATGACCGCTGCAGGCAGCAAGGCGGGTTTTCCCAAACCGTTGAGTTGCAGGGTGGAAGGCATGCACGCGGCGCGCATGAATAGTCTTCACTTTCAGCATCAATTCAAAAACGGGCTCAGGCTACCATCGCAATTGCAATTTCCCAACATGAAAGAGGCATCATGCTCACGCTTTATATCGGCAATAAAAACTACTCGTCCTGGTCAATGCGGCCATGGGTGCTGCTCACCCAGTTTGGGATTGAATTTAAAGAAGTCAGTGTTCGGTTTGACTCGTTTGACGCGGGCTCAAGCTTTCGCACCACGATGGACGCGCTCTCGCCTACGGGCAAAGTGCCACTGCTGATCGATGACGGCTTTGCAGTGTGGGACACGCTGGCGATTACTGAATATGCAGCCGAAAAATTCCCTGCCCACCGGCTGTGGCCGCAAGACGCGCACTTGAGGGCAAGAGCGCGCAGCCTGTGCGCCGAAATGCACAGCGGCTTTGGCGCGTTTCGCACGGCCTGCCCCATGAATATTGAGGCCGATTTGGCTGAAGTGGGCCGCATTGTCTGGCGCGACAAACCCGCCGTGCGCGCCGATGTGGCCCGCATTGTGGCGATGTGGAGCGAGCTGCTGGCCACCCATAAAGGCCCAATGCTGATGGGCGAGTTCAGCGCGATTGACGCCTACTTTGCGCCGATTGGGATGCGGCTGCAAACCTACGCGTTGCCGGTGCCGTCTGCAGTCAAGGCCTATATTGACCGCCTGATTGAGGTGAGCAGCGTCAAAGCGTGGATGGATGCAGCGATTGCTGAAAATGACTTTCGCGATTTTGAAGAGCCGTATCGCCTGGCTGTGCCCAAAGGTTGATACGGCCCGCGCCCGCTAAACTGCCCCCATGGAAATTTTCATGGTTGGTGGTGCGGTGCGCGACGCTTTGCTTGGCTTGCCTGTGCAAGACCGCGACTGGGTGGTGGTAGGCAGCACGCCTGAAGAGCTGGCCGCGCGCGGGTTTTTGCCAGTCGGTAAAGACTTTCCGGTTTTTTTGCACCCGACCACCAAAGAAGAATATGCGCTGGCCCGCACCGAGCGTAAAACCGCACGCGGCTACCACGGCTTTAGCGTACATGCCGCGCCCGATGTGACGTTAGACCAAGACCTGGCCCGGCGCGACTTAACTATTAATTCAATAGCTGCTTGCGCCCTGATTGATTGGGCTACAGAGCGATTCGGCGTGCAAGTTGACCTGAATCCAGCGCATTTGATTGACCCGCACGGGGGCCAGCGCGACATTGCTGCAAAGGTGCTCCGCCATGTGACTGAGGCATTTGCTGAAGACCCGGTGCGCATTCTGCGGGTAGCGCGGTTTGCGGCGCGCTTTGCAGACTTCAGCGTGGCACCAGAGACCATGCAACTGATGACCAACATGGTGACCGCCGGCGAGGCAGACGCGCTGGTGGCTGAGCGCGTGTGGCAAGAGCTGTCGCGCGGCCTGATGGAAGCCAAGCCATCGCGCATGATGCACGTTTTAGAGACATGTGGCGCGCTGCAAAAGTTGCTGCCTGAGCTCGCCTGGAATGCAGGCGCTGATGCGGTGATTGACCGCGCAGCAGGTGCACGTGCGCCACTGCCCGTGCGCTTTGCCTGCATGGTGAGCAGCAGCGTAAAACAATTGGAGTCTGACCCCAATTTAATAAATTTAATAATTAGCGCATTGTGTGAGCGGTTGCGCGTCCCGGTCGAGTGCCGCGAGCTGGCCGGTTTGGTGGCACGCGAGCATGCGCATGTGGCTGACAGTGCGGCGCTTGATGCGGACGGCCTGGTGCAGTTGCTTGAACGTTGCGATGCGTTCAGGCGGCCTCAGCGTTTTGCGCAGGTGTTGCTGGCCTGTGATCTTTTAGACGCTGCCGGGCAAAGCACCAGGCTAGCGCGCGCGCTTGTTGCAGCGCAAGAAGTTGCTACTGAAAAAGTAGCGAAAGAAGCAATTAACGCGGGCGCCACAGGTCAGAAAAATGGTGAGCTGATTGCTCAAGCCATTCACTCCGCCCGTGTGAGCGCCGTGATCAGGCTTGAGGCTGCAGGCGCGGCCTGATCAACTTGCGCCAATGCCAGCGCAAGCGCTGCGAAATCTCCGACGCGCTGACCCAGCCCGGCACTGACAAGCTCGCACCCGCCAGTCAGCGCTGGCAGTTTTCCGTCAAGCTGCGCAGACAACTTCGGCAGCAAAAATTCCCGGTGGTTCCAGAACACACTGCCGCCCAAGCTAATGCGCTGCAAGTCCAGCGTCGCGACCAGGTTGTAAAGCATTCGGCCCATCACGCGGCACAGCGCATCGGTGATTTGCGTGGCTGAGGCACTGCCGGTTTTGGCGGCATCTAAAAGCGCTGCCGCGTTGGGGAAGCCCTCGCCCACAAAGCGCTGGCCAATTGCCAGCCCACCCACCAGCGCTTCCACGTCGCCGACGTTGCCGCACCCGCACAGCGCATCGAAGTTGTCGCTGACAAACTGGTGCCCGGCGTGGCCCGCATTGCCGTTTTTGCCGCGCAACACATGCCCGCCAACACACAGCCCAACACCCACGCCCGTGCTCCACGTCACGTAGGCGCAGTGGGCCAGGGGCTGCCCGCCCATACGCAGCGCACCCCAACGCCGCTCGGCCTCCAAAGCGGCAATCGCGTCGTTTTCGATGCGCACGTATTTAAAAGCCGCCCGCAGTGGCCCTTCCATCGGCGCGGTGGTCCAGTCGTTGGGCAGCCTTCCCGCGCTGCCGGCCAGTCCGCCACAAATATTCGGCGCGGCCAGCTCAATCAGCCCGCCGTGCACCACAAACGGCCCGCAAGACGACACGCCAACCGCCGCCAGACCCTCCACGGCCAGCCCGGCTAACGCACAGCTTTGGCGCACCAGCCGAATTACTTGTTGAGCCAGAGCATCGGGCGGGCCCGTTTTGCAGGTTGGCTCTGACAGCTGGGCGTGGGCACCGCGTGCATCCACCACACTGACAGCCACCTTGGTACCACCAATGTCCACGCAGGCTACTGGCACCGCGCTCCACCATAAATCGGAATTGAGTGGTGAGTCTTCAGTCATGGGGCAAGTATGAAGTGTTTTTAACTCAACTTGAAGGGACACACCATTTGCATGGGTCTCAGCGATCTCAGTGGGTGCAACTTGCAAATCGTTGCACCTGTTTCCAGCCACGTCAGAGCGCAACGATTGCGGCCTACACACTTTGAGCGTTTCTGGCGGTAACCTTGGATAATGCGGAATTTTACAGTCGACACACTTCCCACCATCACAGCACAAACCGCGCTTTTTCTGGACTTTGACGGCACGCTGGTTGAGATTGCAGCCACGCCGAACCTTGTCGAGATACCTGCCGATGTCATCGTTTCGCTTTCGAGTCTTCAGCTCAAGCTGGGCGGCGCACTGGCTTTGGTTTCGGGCCGCACTCTAAGCAACCTCGACCCCTTTGTTTACCCCTTGCGCCTGCCCGCTGCTGGCGAACACGGCAGCCAACGGCGCAGCGCGAATGGGCATTTGAGCCTGGTCACACGCGTTGATTTGGGCACTGCCGTGCACGCCGCGCAAGCGTTGGTGCTGCAGCACCCGGCCTTGCTGCTGGAGCGCAAAACCAGCGGTATCAGCCTGCATTACCGCCAGGCGCCCGAGCTTGAAAGCGTCTGTATTGCGGCGATGCAAGCTGCTGTGCAGCACATCAGCGGCCTGGAGTTGCTGCGCGGCAAGTGTGTGGTGGAGCTAAAACCGCTAGCTGCCAGCAAAGGCGGCGCAATTCGGGAGTTCATGCAAGAAGCACCCTTTGCAGGCCGCCAATGTATTTTCGCAGGCGACGACAACACAGACGAATCAGGCTTTGCAGCCGTCCAGAGCATGGGTGGCCAAGCAATCAAGGTAGGTACCGGGACAACGGCTGCACGCTACCACTGCGCCAGCGTGACCGAGTTGGCCTCGTGGCTGCGCGCCGCT
>JANMWH010000216.1:0-7816 GCA_031393945.1 Polaromonas sp.
CAGTACAAAGGCAAAAACATCGCGCAAATTTTGGACTTGACGGTAGAAGCCGCCGCCGAGTTCTTTAAGGCAGTGCCCACGATTGCTCGCAAGCTGCACACGTTGCTGGATGTGGGGCTGAGCTACATCAAGCTCGGTCAGGCCGCGACCACGCTCTCAGGCGGTGAGGCGCAGCGCGTCAAGCTGGCACTTGAGCTGAGCAAAAAAGACACTGGCCGCACGCTGTACATCTTGGACGAGCCCACCACAGGCCTGCACTTTGCCGACATTGATTTGCTGCTTAAAGTGTTGCACCAACTGCGCGACGCAGGCAACACGATTGTGGTGATTGAGCACAACCTGGACGTGATCAAAACCGCCGACTGGGTCATTGACATGGGCCCTGAAGGTGGCGCGGGCGGCGGCACGGTAGTGGGAGTGGGCACGCCGGAAGACATTGCGGCGAACGAAGGCAGCCACACGGGTTTGTACCTAAAACGCCTGCTGTAACCGTGCGGGTTGCGGCGTCTAAAAGGTTGTGGCACATTACGCGACATGCGTGTTTCTGACCTTCGATTTCTAGTTGCCTGGCTGCTACCGGGCTTGACGATTTATAGCGTGACTTTTCTGCCCACGCAGGCTGAGTTGTGGACGCTCGCCATTTGGTGGGGCATTGCGCTGGTAGACGTGCTGATGCCGGGCGGCAAGCGCTCGCCGGCCGCGGTTGAGGCAAACACCCGCATGATGTATTTCAGCGCCGTGCTGCGGCTGTATGTGTTGCTGCAGCTGGCGCTGATTGGCGCAGGCGCTTACGCCGCCATGCAGGCCGACTGGGTAACTGTGCTGCGCATGGCCTTCAGCGTGGGCTTTATCACTGGCTCACAAGGCATCACCTTTGCGCATGAGCTGGGCCACAGCAAATCAAAAATCGACCGCTTGTGCGCCTGGGTATTGATGACCAGTGTCTGCTACGGCCACTTTATGGTCGAGCACTACCGCGGCCACCGCCCGCGGGCTGCCACGCACAGCGATGCGGCCACCTCGCGCTTGAGCGAGAGTTTGTATCGCTTTTTGCCGCGCACGCTGTGGGGCAATTTAAAAAGCGGCTGGCAGCTGGAAGGCCAACGCAACAAGCAAATGAAAAGCAGCGGGCTGCGCAGCCCGCTGGCCTGGAGCACTGTTGCATCAATAACGGCAATATTAGCTGCAGCCCTTTTTTTACCGGCGCAAGCAGCTCCTAAAGTCGTAGCGTTTTTCGTGTTGCAATCGGTTATGGCTTTTACGCTCTTGGAAATAGTCAACTACATTGAGCACCACGGTCTGCAGCGCAATACTGCTAACGGCAAGCGCGAAGCCTTCGGCATGATGCACGCGTGGAACGCTGACCACGTGGCCACCAATTCCATGCTGGCCAACCTGCAGCGCCACTCAGACCACCACATGCACGCGTGGAAGCCCTATGCGACGTTGGAGCCACTGCCTGGGCCGCAATTGCCCACTGGTTACGCGGGTTGCCTGTTGTTGGCGATGATTCCACCAGTGTGGTTTGCAGTGATGCACGCACGGCTTGAAAAACTGTCAGCCAGGCCTGAAAACGGCGTAAATACGGCTGCAGCCCAATAAATATAGGCGAAAGCAGCTATTAATACAGTAGCAATTACAGACTTGGCGAGCGAGTTCGGCGGCGGCTCTGATCCCAGCCCGCAAGCTGCACCATTATAAAAACCCAAGGTCAATCGGGTAGTCGGGCCTGCCGCCTGCAACGCCGAAGCGATTGATATTGCGCAGCACGTTTGGCATTTCTTGTTCTGAAACCCCAAACCATTTCGCCAGCGTAGCGGCGTACTGGTCAACTGACGTGCTTGGCAACAAGCGCCCTTGGCCGACGTGCCATTGGTCGTCTGGGGCGGTGGTACTGCCTACGCTTACGGGCGGCGCAGTGCCGTAAAACGCCTTGCCTTTCACCGCGCCGCCCACTACCCAGTGGTGGCTGCCCCAGCCGTGGTCAGACCCGTCACCGTTGCTGGTGAGGGTGCGGCCAAAGTCGGATGCGGTAAACGCCGTGACGTCACTAGCGACACCCAGGTTAGCTGTGGTTTGATAAAACGCACTCATCGCGTCACTGACGCGTTTCATGTTAGTGGTGTGGCCGGTCAGCAAGTTGTCGTGCAAGTCAAAACCGCCAATGGACACAAAAAACACCTGCCGCTTGGCACCCAAGTTATTGCGCGCCGCAATTAGCCGGGCGACCATCTTCATTTGTGACGCTAACGAGTTGTTGGCAAGGTCCGCAAACGGTGCAAACTCAGCGCGCGCATCGGCCGCGTTGCGAGCGCCAATTGCCGAAGTGATGCCGCCCTCCGCACCTACTGCGCGCCGGGTGATGTTGTTGTATTCGTTCTCCAGCACGTGCGCGCGGGTTTGCTGAATCAACTGGCTAATGGCCCCTTTAACTGCTGAAGAACCATACACGTCGTTAGCGGCACTGTTGATTTTGACCGCGCCGTTCGAGCTGACCTGGTAGGCCAGCGCGGAGTCGCCGGCTAAAAACACTGCGTTGCCGGTCACTGAAATACAAGTAAACAACGAGTTGGTGTTAGACGCCATGGCCAGGTCGCCCATGTTGCCGCCAAAGCCAATGGTTGAGCCTTCAGGCGATGACGATTGCCAGACACTTTGCTGGTCGTTGTGCGAAAAAAGTTTGGGCGGCAGTGGAAACGTAGTGCGGTCTTTTGCTTCGTATTGCGCTTTGGTCAGTGGCACCACCAGCGGGCCCACGTTCAGTTGCACAGCGGCTTGCCCGCTGTTAAAAAGACCTTTCAGGCCAGTCATAGACGGGTGAAAAGCGTATTGACGGCCGGCAGGCAAGCCCGCCGTTGAGTCGAGCAGCGTCGCCGCCAAATCCGCTTTAGCCAGCGCAATTCCCCCCGCAGTTTGCCCACCTCCGCCGCCACGAATGTTGCTGTATTTGTTGTAGCTGACGTCGTCGTACGGGATCAGCGTGTTGCCGTAGTCATTACCGCCGTACATGAACACGCAAACCAGCGCCTTGTAAGTGCCATCAGCAGCGCCGAAGGCAGCGGCCTCGCCCATTGACGCCAAATTAAGTGCGGTAGGTAGCGCCACACCTGTAAAAGCAAGCTGTGCAGAGCGGCGCAAAAAAGCTCGACGGGAATGACTTTGGGGATCAATCAAATACATGCTGGATATCTTTTTTGGTTAACTGGGAGGCCAGAAATTGAACTACGTTGAGGCGGCGGGTTATTTTTGAATCAAATATTCGCTGCAGCCCATCACCATCAATACAGCCGCGCCAATGCGATTGAGTTTTTCGTCGGCGCTGCTGCTGGCTGTGACGGGCTTGGCATTGAGTGCATCGACCATGATTTTTTCGGTAGAGGCCGAAAGTTGCCCCGCACACAGCAGCAGCTTTAAGCGTTTGACCAGCGCCGCCGCGTCGGTTGCCAGCGGCAGCTCGGCAGCGTACGTGGCTTTCACATCAGGCAGATAATTTTTGAACGTGCCTGCCGCTACCTCCGGGTTGGGCACGTAAATGCCGCCGCGAATCACGTTTTGCATGTAGTTCAAATAACCGCCCACGGTGGTCTCATTGACCAACTGAAACTCCGGCGCAGGCGCTTGGGCGGTGGCTAACGCGGTGTTGGGCGGCACAAATCCGGGCCTGAAGAAATTGAACACCGACGGTGCAAACAGCGGGCTTTGCCCCAGCGAGTCGTCGGTGCCCCGGGTAGCGCTGACCTTCCACGAATTAAAACCAGAAGCCAAGCCAAACGTGCGGCCCCATTGAATGAACCGCACCATAGGTTCACGCAGTTTGCCAAACGTGGGGCTGGCCAGAGACGTCGTGCCGCGCGCCTCGTCGTCGAGCAAAATCGCCACCCAAACGGCTTTTAAGTCGCCGCGAACCCCTGCGCCGTTATTGTTGAAGGCGCGCGCCACACGCTCAACGTAGTCGGGGCTGGGGTTGCTGGTGACCAGGCGCTGAATCATTTGCTTGGCAAAAAATGGCCCGGTGTTTTCGTTGTTGGCCAGCGTGTCGAGCGCAGTCTTCAGCGCCAAGGCGCCCGGCGTGTTGGCTGCAATCGTCACGCCTAAAAAGGTGGCGCTTAAAGTCGAATGTCGGCCTTCATTTAGCGCCATGCGTTTGCGCACGGACTGGCGGCCGTCAACGGTGTAGTTCTCGGTGCTGCCGTCTTCTCTGTAAACCGGTAGCCTTTCGCCATCGGAATTGTCGAACTGGTATCCGGTGAAAACGCGGGCGAGGTTGGTCACATCGGCTTGCGTGTACGAGTCAACTTTTTTGCCGCCGACGGTTTTTTCGGTGCCGTTCAGGTTCAATTGCGCCGTACCAATAGAAAACAGCTGCATGACTTCACGGGCGTAATTTTCATCGGGTACGCGGCCGCTCTTGGTGTCTTCTTTCTGGTTGCCCTGCGTGTTTAAAAAGTAACCCATGGCGGTGCTGAGCGTGACTTCTTCGAGCAACTGCCGATAAGTGCCAAACGCGTTGCCCACCAATATGTCCCAGTACTGCGCATACGAATGGCTGCGCCAGGTAAATTCTGCCGACTGCATGGACGACACAAAAAACTCAGACAACGCCAGCGCCACGCGTTTACGCATGCCGTCTGGCGAGGTGAACAGTTGCTTCCACAGCATGTATTCGGCCGGGTAAGTGGTAAAAAAGTAGCGATTCGCGTCTGACACGCCGTAGCCCCGGCTTTCCAGCCAGTCCCAGCCGCTTTGGCTGGCGGGACGCGCAAACTGCTGCTGCAGGTAGCCGGCAAAGTTACCGGCTTTGAGGTTGCTGATGTCTTGGTCAGACGCACTGAGCTGGCCTTGCAGCAAAAAGCGCGCGGCTTGCTCGTCGGTGTCGGCTTTGGCGAAGTTGTTAAAACCTGCCGCTGGCGGCACCTTGACCGTGGGTGCAGGGCCAATGTTGGTATTGATGTCCTCCGTGGCCGCGGACGGCGCAACGGCTGCCCCACCACCCACCGGGCCGGTGCCAGCACCACCCCCGCCGCCACCGCAGGCTGCCAGCAGGGCGGCAGACAACGCGGCAACTGAGCTGAGCTTCAAGCTTGATGCATCGGCCGACAACGGGTTACTTGGGTCGCCGCCCGGGTTGCGCGCGGTTGCAATGGGTAAAGAAGCAAGGGGTACAGCAGTGCTCTGATCGCAAACCGAAGCTTGCGTTTCTAAAATATCCAGCATGGGCATTAACCAGAAGTCATCAAGAGCTGTAGGTTAATGGCTCGCCGTTATGTAGTCACGGCTTTAACAGGACGTTATGCCCGAAAAAGTGTTACGCGATGTTTTTAGCTTTTTGCAGCACATCCCGAGCTTTCAAGGCCTCGGCTCGAGCCGCGGCAGCAAAATCGTCACCCGCCGACGCATACAAAATGGCCCGCGATGAGTTGACAATAATTGGCGCGCCTGACCGATAACCCGCCCGCACCGCCGCTGCTGCGTCGCCGCCTTGCGCGCCAATGCCGGGTATCAACAGCGGCAACGTGGGCGCTACGCGCCGTACGCGCTCAATTTCAAACGGGTAAGTTGCCCCCACTACCAGCCCAAGCTGGCCATTTAAGTTCCATAGGCCTTGGGCCAGTGCGGCTACATGCTCATACAACAAGGGTTCACCTTTAACCGAGCTGAGCCGCTGGTTTTGCAAGTCATCGCCGCCGGGGTTAGACGTGCGGCAGAGCAAAAAAGCGCCTTTGTCGTGGTATTTTAAATAAGGGGCGACCGAGTCAAATCCCATAAACGGTGACAGCGTGACTGCGTCTGCGCCATAGCGCTCAAATGCTTCAATAGCGTACTGCTCGGCCGTGCTGCCAATGTCGCCACGCTTGGCGTCCAGAATAATCGGCACGTGCGGCGCGGCGCGGCGCATGTGCGCCATGAGCCGCTCCAGTTGCTGCTCCGCGCGGTGCGCGGAAAAATAGGCAATTTGCGGCTTGAAGGCAATCACCAAGTCAGCCGTTGCGTCGACCATGGCGGCGCAAAATTCGTAAATTTTGCTGCTGTCGCCTTTAAGCTTGCCCGGAAAGCGCGCGGGCTCGGGGTCCAGGCCCACACAAAGCAGGGATTGATTTTGATGCTCGGTGGCGCGCAGCATGTCGAGAAAGGTCGGGGAAGTGCTCATGCTGCGATTGTAAGAAGCTACACAATCAAGGCCCTGCCTATTCAGATCTTCACAACGAATGCACCTCAGCCGCAAACAACTCATCTTGATCGTGCTCGTCACCCTGACCTGGGGCGTGAACTGGCCAGTGATGAAGCTGGGCGTAACCGGCTACCCGCCACTTACCTTTCGCGCGATTTGCCTGTGGTTGGGCGTGCCGGTGTTGGGGCTGGCTTTGGCGGCCATGAAGGTGCCGTTTTTTGTGGCGCGGCGCGACTGGCGAGAATTGTTCTGGCTGGCGGTGACCAACATGTTTGTGTGGCACGCGCTGATCATTGTGGCGGTGAGTTTGCTCAGCAGCGGGCGGGCCGCTATTTTGGGCTACACCATGCCGGTTTTTTCGGCGGTGCTGGGCGCGTTTTTTTACCGAACGCGCCTCAAACCGCTGCAGTGGCTGGGCGTGGCAGCTGCGGCTGTTGGCGTGTCGCTGCTCTTGTTTAATGAGCTGACCAATTTAGCCGGCAAGCCGCTGGGCGTGGCACTCGCACTGACAGCAGCGGCGGTGTGGGCAGTCGGCACGCAGCGGCTGCGGATGACGAAACTGCCAGCCAGCACGCTGACCATTTCTTTTTGGATGACGCTGCTGGCTGCGGTGGTGCTGAGCGTGTTGTCGGCCATTTTTGAGCGCGACCAATGGCGCATGCCGCCCGCGCAAACCTGGGGCGCAATCGTTTACAACGGCGTGATGATTTTTGGTTTTACCCACGCGGCTTGGTTCACGCTGGCACGCAGTTTGCCGCCGATTGCGTCCACCCTAAGCACAATGATGGTACCCATCGTGGGTGTGTTTACGGGCGCGCTGTGGTTAGGCGAAGTGCTGCACTGGCAAGACTGGGCGGCCGTAGCGCTGATGGCGGTGGCAATTGTGACGGTGTTGGCCTCAAGCAGCCCGCGCCAGTTAAAAACGTCAAGCTGAAATCAAGCCGCGTTCAAACTCAGCGCCAGGCACAAGTCGTCCCAAGCCTTGGCTTTGTCGAGCGGGTTTCGCAGCAAATATGCGGGGTCTAGCGTCACGATGGTTGGGATGGCACGTTGCTCGCCTGGCACAGCATGAACCTGGCCGCGCAGCTTGGCCAACGGCTCGGCAGACTGCAGCACCGCCTGCGCTGCCAGCCGCCCCATCACCAACACCACGTCGGCTTGCGAACTGGCCAGTACAGCCAACAGTGCATCGGGCAAAGCCTGGCTTGCCCCACTGCCCCTGACCAACGGCGCCAGCTGCACCACGCCGCGCGCGTGCATGCCCGTGGCGCGGAGCATGTTGCCCAATAGCTTGCCTGCATCACCTTCAAAAGCGTTGAACGAAGCCTGCAAGGCGCTGGCGGGGGCTTCTAGCAGCACCAACCAGCGGGGCGCGATGCTGGCCTCTGGCGCGGGATACAACGATTGCAGCGCGCCGATTTGCCAAGCCGACTCGGCGCGGGTGCCGTCTGGCGGCGCAGCTGAAGGCGGTGGAGCCAAATCGGCCGCTGCAGGCCGTTTTTTAGGCTCTAAAGTGCCTGTGACGCCTTCAATTCGGGCGCGAGCAGCTCCTGTATTAATAGCAATTGCAGGCCGCAGTGCAGTGGCAATTGGCACGGTGGCGATTGCATCCGCCTTGCTTGGGGGCGCAGGTTGCCACACCCGCAC
>JANMWH010000069.1:0-5082 GCA_031393945.1 Polaromonas sp.
CCTGACCCACTCTTGGTTAGCGCCAGCTTTTACTTTGAGGCTTGTTTGTAGGACAAAGTCAAACGCTTGGCTTTGCAACCGTGCCGACGCAGATTGTGCAGTTACCATGCGATTTTGCCCCGTCTCTTTGCCTACTGCCCCCTAGCGCCCTTGCTGCCCCCTTACCCTGTCGCCGCCCTTGCCTATGACGTCATTGACTCCCCGTATCGAGCAGCGCGCTACCCCGCAAGGCACAGCGCTGCACGTACTGGGCGAGTGGACAGCCGCCAACCTGAGCGGCAAGCCTGCGTGGCTGGCATTAACCGCGCAGCTTGCGTCCAGCCCAAGCGCCGCGGGCGATGCGCATTGGGACTTGAACGGCATCGACAAGCTTGATCATTTGGGCGCGCAACTGCTGTGGGCGCACTGGGGCCACGCTTGGCCTGCCCATATTGGTGTGCCTGACAGCCAGCGGGCCTTGTTTGATACGGTGGCCAAATTTGCAGCCGCGCCGTCCGCGCCGCCCCCCTTCAGCTGGCTGTCGCCGGTGGTGCAGTTAGGCACCCGATGGCTGGCCTTGATCGACCACACCAAGGGCTTGACACGCCTGATTGGGCAGCTGCTGCTGGACATTTGGCGCTTGATCCGGCACCCCCAAGAAGGGCCGTGGCGCGACATGTCGGGCCATCTGTATCACATTGGCGCGACTGCCTTGCCGATTACCGCGCTGGTCGGTTTTTTAATTGGCGTTGTGCTGGCGTATTTAATATCGCAGCAGCTCAAGCAGTTTGGCGCCGACTCGTTTATTGTGAATATTCTGGGCATTTCGCTCATTCGGGAACTGGGGCCGGTGCTGGCCGCCATACTGATTGCCGGGCGCTCCGGCTCTGCCATCACGGCGCAGATTGGGGTGATGCGCGTCACCGAGGAGCTCGACGCCATGCGCGTGATGGGCATTGCGCGGGGCTTTCGGCTGGTCATGCCGCGCGCGCTGGCGCTGAGCATTGTGATGCCGCTGATCAGCGTGTGGACATCACTTGCTGCGCTGCTGGGTGGCATGATTGCCGCGCAAGCTGCAATGGGTATCACGCCCGAGTACTTCATTCGCGCGCTGCCAGACGCGGTCAATGTCAGCAACCTGACGCTGGCCACGTCGAAATCGGTGGTGTTTGGCTTGCTGATCGCGCTGGTGGCTTGCCATTTCGGCCTGCGCGTCAAGCCCAACACTGAAAGCTTGGGCCAGGGCACGACTGCGTCTGTGGTGACCTCTATCACGGTAGTGATTTTGGTCGATGCGCTGTTTGCGGTTTTGTTCAAGAACGTCGGTATTTAAAAATGTTGACCCCCACGCTTGTCACAACGCGCACTTCGCTGCCCCTTGCAGGCCGCCGCTTGCCAAAGGCTTCGCTTCTGTCGCCTGTCCAAACCTGCGCAGGCAGGTTTGGAGCCGCAGGCACCAGCCCCGGGGGGGCTAATTTTCCTAGGGGCGGCCCGTCGGAAAATTGTCTTACTCAGCCTGAGAAATGAATACTGCCGCCATAGACATCAAAAAGCTTTGGACCGTTTTTAAAAACGGTGACAAAGACGTGGTCATCCATAAAGACCTTGACCTGTCTGTGCAGCGCGGCGAAATCCTGTCGCTGGTCGGCGGGTCGGGCACGGGCAAAACAGTGCTGCTCAGGCAAATGCTGGGGCTGGAGCACCCGACCAAAGGCGACATCACGGTGCTTGGCAAACCCGTGTCTGAGCTGGGCCGGCGCGGTGCGGCTAGCCGCATTGGCATGCTGTTTCAGCAAGGGGCGTTGTTTTCAGCATTCACGGTGCTGGAGAACATTGGCTTCCCGCTGCGCGAGCTGAACGCGTTGCCATTAAGCGTGATCCGTGAAGCCGCGATGGTCAAGCTGCAAATGGTCGGCTTAAGCCCTGATGCAGCCGACAAAATGCCCAGTGATTTATCAGGCGGCATGATCAAGCGCGTGGCGCTGGCTAGAGCCTTGATCATGGACCCGCCGCTGTTGCTGCTAGACGAGCCCACCGCCGGGCTGGACCCCGAAAGTTCTGACAGTTTTTGCACGCTGCTGCGCTCTCTGCACAAAGACATGGAGCTGACGGTGGTGATGGTGACGCACGACCTGGACACGCTGTTTGAGCTGAGCACGCGCATTGCGGTGCTGGCCGATCAAAAAGTCATTGTCTGCGCGGCGCCGAGCGACGTGGTGGCTTTTTCGCATCCGTTCATTCACGAGTTTTTTTTGGGCCCCCGAGGCCAGCGCGCCATGGAACTTTTACGTGTTTACCCCTTTACCGTATAAAAGGAATTGACTTATGGAAAACAAAGCCCACGCCTTGGCTGCCGGTGCCTTTGTATTGGTGGTGTCTGCCCTGCTGGCCGCATTGGCCGTCTGGTTGATGCGCGACAACACGCAGCGCGATTTGTATGAAATGTCGACCAATGAAATCATTTCGGGTTTGCAGCCGCAGGCCACGGTCAACTTTCGAGGTGTGCCGGTGGGCAAGGTGGAGTACATCGGTTTTGACCAAAAAATCAGGGGCAATGTGCTGGTCCGCGTGTCGATAGCTAGAGACGCGCCAGTAACGCAATCGGTGTTTGCCACCGTCGCCTCCCAGGGCGTAACTGGCCTGGGCTTTATTCAGCTGGACGACACCGGCACATCCACCCAGCGCTTGACCCCAAACGATGCTGACCCACCCCGTATTCCGCTACAAACCGGCGGCCTGGACAAGCTGCTCAAGCAAAGCGAGGCCATCTTCAAGCAAGTGGAGCAAGCCAGCGTGCAGGTCAACAAGTTGCTGTCAGACGACAATCAGAGGCGCGTTGCACTGGCACTAGACAACATGGGCGAAGCGGCCAGCAGCGTGAGCAAACTGTCAACCAACATGACCAGCATATTGAACGCGCAGCTGGGCCCAGACAAAGTCAACATTCCCAAGCTGGTGAAAAATCTTGACGCCGCCGTGGTTTCTTTGAAGGAAACATCAACCCAGGCAAGCAGCGCTGCCGCAGAAATTGGCACAACAGCCAAACGCTTGAACGAAAAGGGTGGCCCACTCGACAAGCTCAGCGAAGGCGGCGCCGCACTGGCTACCGGCGTGGGTAATTTCAGTGCGGCTACGCTGCCCAAGCTCGACGCCGTTGCAGACGAAGCCGGCAAAACGCTGCGCCAATTGCGCCGCACTGTGAATGCGGTTGACGACAATCCGCAGTCGCTTATTTTCGGCAACGGCCCGCCCCTGCCGGGCCCGGGTGAGCCAGGGTTTGCTGCCAATGGAGTAAAAAAATGACCTGTCCTCCTGTTTCAAATGCTATCAATTCAGAAGCTGCTTGCACCCGTAAAAATTGGGCTAGGCGCCTATTCGGCATTGTTTTAGCGGCTGCGGCGCTCAGCGGATGCTCGGTGCTGCCCGACAAGCCGCAGCGCGCCACGCTGTTTGACTTTGGCCCCAGCGTTGCCATGCCGCAGGCCACTCCGGCCCCTTCGTCCCCTTTGTCCCTTTTAACTCTTTTGCCCCTACCCGCTGTGGCGGTTGATGATGTGGCAACTGCTGGTGGTGGGCTCGACAACTCTTCGGTGCTTTACCGCCTTGGCTACCTGGACGCCCAAGAGCTGCGGGCTTACTCGATGGCGCGTTGGTCCATGCCCGCTGCGCAGCTGATTCGCCAGCGCCTGCGTGACCAGCTCAGTCTGCGTCGCCCGGTGTACAACGCCCGCGAAAGTCTGGCGCTCAATCGCAGCCAAAACCCTGTGTTGCCGCTGCAGATACGCCTGGAGCTGCTGGAGTTCAGCCACTATTTTTCAAAGCCAGACGTGAGTGTGGGCCTGGTCAAACTGCGCGCTACGCTGGTGGAAGTCACGCCCACAGGCGAAAAGCTGATCAGCCAGCGCGCTATTGCGGTAGAACGCCCCGCAGCCAGTGCAGACGCGCAAGGTGGCGTGCGGGCACTGACCCAGGCTACCGACGCCGCGATTGCCGAAATCGAGCAGTGGCTGCTGGCTGCGGCGCCAGCTGCTGGCCGCTGATGAAAACGCTCGAGGCTCAATTGCAGGACGCGGGCCTGAAGGTGTCCGGCCACTGCGGCCACTTGAGCACGTTTGGCCCCGACATGCTGCAAACCTCACCGCTGCTGCAAGACATGTCGGCTGATGAGGCCGACATTTTGGCCAGCTCCATGTTGCTGGTGCGCGCTGAGCCCGGCGAGGTATTGATTCGTGAAGGCGACAGTGGCGAGTGGATGCTGGTGCTGCTTAGCGGCACAGTCGATGTGACCAAATCTATCGCGCCCCGTAGTAAAGATGAAGAGCTTGAGGGTGCTGATGTGCCGACCATTTCGCGCATCGCAGTCATTCAGCGCGGCGCAGCAGTCGGTGAAATGTCGATGCTCGACAGCGAGCCACGCTTTGCCACTTGCACAGCGATCGAAGCTGTAGAAGCCGGCGTGCTCGGCCGGCAAGCCATCGGCGAGCTGATACGCGACCACCCCGCAGTAGGCGCCAAGTTGCTGGTCAAAATTACGCAGCTCATGGCGCAGCGGCTGCGCAACACCAGCAATCACTTGATTAAATTACTTCAAAAACAATAGCTGCTCGCGCCTGTATATATTGGGCTACAGCCTGTTTTGACACTGAATTACGGGATTTTAAGGGCCGTAACTTCAATTTCAATCATCATGCGCGCATCAAGCAGCCCGGCGCAAATCATCATGGCAGCTGGGCGCACGCTACCAAAATATTTTTGCAGTACTGGCCAGCATTTTTCAAACTGCGACGCGTCGGGCAGAACGTAATTGACCCGCACCACATCGGCCAGCGACGCGCCTGCCTGCATCAACGCTGACTCAATATTTTTCAAACACTGCTCGGTTTGCTCAGCAATGTCGGTCGATATCGTCATGTCGCTGTAGTCAAAACCGGTAGTGCCCGACACAAACACCCATTCGCCCGCCACTACTGCGCGTGAATAGCCAATTTGCGCTTCAAAAAGTGAGCCAGAGCTGATGAGGGTTCGTTTTGTCATGGCTTAAATTTTAGTCACCTTGCACCTAAGCCGCGGAGCCTTTTAAACCCACTTCACACCCACTTCACA
>JANMWH010000100.1:0-2504 GCA_031393945.1 Polaromonas sp.
CCGCTTGATACCTGGCCCGACGTGAACTGGACACCTGACTACGTGAAAAGCAAAGCCGTGAACCTGAACACGCTGACCAAGGCAGAGGTAGCGAGCTGGAAGCCCGGCGACACGCTGCTGCTCAGCGGCAAAATGCTGACCGGCCGCGACGCCGCGCACAAACGCATTCAAACCATGCTGGAAAACTTGGATAAAGGGGGCGAACCACTGCCAGTTGACTTCACTAACCGCGTGATTTATTACGTGGGCCCTGTCGACCCTGTCAAAGGCGAAGCCGTCGGCCCCGCAGGCCCCACCACCGCCACCCGCATGGACGGCTTTACCGAAATGATGCTGGCCCAAACCGGCTTGATCAGCATGATCGGCAAAGCCGAGCGCGGCCCTGAAGGCATTGCAGCGATTAAAAAGCACAAAAGCGCTTACCTGATGGCCGTAGGCGGCGCAGCGTATTTGGTATCAAAAGCCATCAAACACGCCAAGGTGGTGGGCTTTGCCGACCTGGGCATGGAAGCGATTTACGAGTTTGATGTGGTGGACATGCCGGTGACGGTAGCGGTGGATTCAGGCGGCACGAGTGCGCATATCACCGGGCCGGCTGAGTGGCAAAAGCGGATTGCTGAGTCGGTGAAGTCGGGTGAATTTAAGGGGATTACGGTGGCTGCGGCCTGACCTCTTTTCACTGATCGAGCAATTTGCACCAACGACGCGGGAAATCTTGCATTTCTGGTGCAAATTGTTTAAAATCATGGACTTATGATCTATGAAAAGTCACAGTATCTGCCTTTTTCAGCCGACGCGCAGCGATTAGCGGCTAATTTAGAGCAAGCTCACAGCTTCTGGCTGGACGCAAGGCAGACGCTGCAAGCTTTGCCCAACTCGATGTATTGGGCAGAGCGAGCAGGCCACCAATACCTTTACGTCAAGCAAACCAGCACTGACAACGGCACTAGCTTAGGCGTGCTCAGCGCGCAAACTGAAGCCCAACTGTCCGCGTACAGCGAGGAACGAAAAAACGCCCTGGAACGCGCCGCATCAGCCGATGCGCTGATCCAAACCCGCTCGGCACTTTACCGCCGCATGCGCATGCCAACGCTGCCCGACAAACAGGCAGAAATTTTGCGCAAGCTGGACATCGAAGGCTTGTTGGGCACCGACTTGATGGTGGTGGGTACCAACGCATTTTCAGCCTACGAATGGGCGGCGAATGCGACATTTCCTGTTGGCAATGAACAAACCCAAGACTTTGATTTGACGTGGTGCAGAGACACCCCCGCGTCGCTGACATTGACAGGTACGGACTTTGATAAAAAAACACGTAAAACGCTCTTCAGCGTCTTGAGAAGCATCGACTCTAGCTACAAAATTAACCCACGCAAACCGTACCAAGCGCTAGATGCAGACGGCTACGAGGTAGAACTGCTGGCTGCACCCAGTTGTCACCCGCTGCCCAAAGAAGAAGCCTTTGCGCCCATGCAAACGCTGATCGAACAAGAGTGGCTATTGTTGGGCAGCCCGGTAAGCGCTGTGGTGGCTACTGAACGCGGCCGCGCTTGCCCGCTCACCGTACCTGACCCGCGCTTCATGGGGCTGCACAAGTTGTGGCTGGCCGACAAGCCGCAGCGCAACCCAGCCAAGCGCGACAAAGACCGCCGGCAGGGAGATGTATTGCTCGACGCCGTTCGCCACTTCATGAAGGCTAGCCACCCCATCAACGTTGATTTTGTGTTTGCACTGCCCGACGATTTGCGGCCAACGTTCGACCAGTGGTGTGCTGCTCGTCAATTCGTTCCCGAACCATGACCCAACCCATAGGCATCTTCGACTCCGGCATAGGCGGCCTGAGTGTTTTAAAAGCGCTGCGCACTGAACTGCCGAATGAGCACTTCATCTACCTCGCCGACAGCGGCCACGCGCCGTATGGCGAGCGGGACGATGCGCATGTGGTTGACCGGTCGTTAAAAATCGCTGCGCATCTAGCAAAACAAAACATCAAGGCGCTGGTGGTGGCTTGCAACACGGCCACCGCCGCTGCAATTGACGTGCTGCGCTCGCGTTACCCTGACTTGCCCATCATCGGCGTAGAGCCTGCTTTAAAACCCGCCGTGGCGCTCAGCAAAACCAAACGCATCGCCGTGATGGCTACCCGCAGCACGCTAGGCAGCGCACGGTTTGCAGCGCTGTTGGCGGCGCAATCAGGGCAAGCACACTTTGAATTGCTGCACTGCGACGGCCTGGCAGAGGCAATTGAGAAGTCTGTTCACCAATCAAACGCTACTGAATTAATAGCTGCATGCGCGTCAATTATAAAGGCTACAGGTCTATTTGATCGTCAAAACACAGCCAAAAACAGCGAAAACGGTGCTGCCGCAGTAGACACCCTTGTGCTGGGCTGCACGCATTATCCGTTTGCTGCTGAACATATTCGGGCGCTCGTTGGCACTGGCGTACATCTGCTGGACACGGGCGAAGCCGTGGCTAGGCAAACGGCTCGGCTGGCGGGCGAA
>JANMWH010000104.1:0-3862 GCA_031393945.1 Polaromonas sp.
CAACGCTACTGGCGTTAGGCGTCTCTGGGCCGGTTATTGGCCGATATACGACGCGCCTGTGCTGACAGTTAAGCCGTCTTCGCCCAATTTTGATATCATTGCGATATCAAAAAAGGACTGCTCAATGACCCCAGCTGTCACGCCTTCACCCGACGCGCTGTTAATGCGCTTTCAGCCCACCGACACTGCCACTAAAGTGTCCCGCGCCACGCTGACGAAATTGGCAAAACAATTGGGCTATAAGCGCGAGTCTGAAGTGCTGCACTACGCTGTGCGCAAGCTGGCAGACGAGGTACTGCCAACTTATGAGCCAGACGATGGTTTGCTGACAGCCAAGCAACTCGCTGCCATCAGAAAAATTTCACCACCAGATAAATACGCGTCAGTCGTTTCAAGCCTGTTTGATTAATGGTTAAAAGCGTGGACACCTGGTGGCCCAAACCATCGGCAGGCGACATCGTCTGGTGCATGTTTCCGTATCTGCCAGATTTAGCACCGGGTCGCAAGCCACGACCCGTGTTGGTCGTGAAGGTTTTTGATGACTATGCGCCTGAATATGGCGTGTTGGCGGCTTATGGCACAAGTCAAAAGCTCGATCGTCTCCTATCGGGTGAATTTGCCATACGGGTGCACACGGACCAACCCGCCTATCGTCTGGCGGGCTTAAGCTACGACACAAAATTCAGTTTTAACCAGACCTTTGTTCTGCCCTACAACGATGCGTGGTTTAAGCCACCCCCGGTTTCGGCGTTTGGCAATACACCTAAGCTAGGCTTGCTACATCCAGCTTTGACTGCGCGTGTTTCACGAGCGTGGCAGGCCTCAAAAAAATGACTATCCACCACATCCTAAAAATGGGCGACCCGCGCCTGCTGCGCATTTCTTCACCCGTTGCCGCGTTTGACACAGACGAGCTGCACTTACTCATCAGCGACATGTTCGACACCATGCGTTCAGTCAGCGGAGCCGGCCTGGCTGCCCCGCAAATTGGCGTTGACTTGCAATTGGTGATTTTTGGCACCGACGAGGTCAACCTGCGCTACCCCGACTCGCCGCCAATTCCGCGCACCGTGTTGCTAAACCCGGTGATTACGCCGGTCGACAATATGAAAGAAAACGGCTGGGAAGGGTGCTTGTCAGTCCCCGGCCTGCGCGGCGTGGTGCCACGTTTTGCGCGTATCAGGTACACCGGTTTTGACCAGTACGGCGACCCCATCGACCGAACGGTAGACGCCTTTCACGCACGGGTGGTGCAGCATGAATGCGACCATTTAATTGGCAAGCTTTACCCGATGCGGGTTGAAGACTTCACGCAGTTTGGGTTTACTGAGGTGTTGTTTCCGGGGTTGGATGCCTCTAGCGACGACTGATTTTTTACGCGTCAAGAGCAGCCAGAAACTCAGTCTCAATAGCAATCTGGGCGAGTTTTTAAAGAAGCTCCGGCCCGTCAATCAAAGGCGTGCCTTGTTCCCGCTCGTCCAGCGTGGCTACTTTGGCCAGTAAAAATAGGGGATCTAGCGCTTGATTTTCAATTCAGTTTCTGCCGCCGCTAGCTCTTACTTTTGGCTGTGCCTAATGGAGTGTTGCTCCAACTTTTTACCACTCTAGGTAAACAGTTCTGCCGTTACCGCCGCCGTACACGCCTTCAAGTCGCTTTTTCCCTTCAACAGCTCGAACTTGCAATTCAATCTCGGTTGAGCCCGGAGTGTTGCAGCGCTTGGCGGTGAGCGTCCACGCTCCATCTTTAAATTCAGCACTGGACTCAGATGTCCTGCAATAAGGCCAGAATGCGATTTTGATCGTCGCAGTAGTTGGAGACTCCATCTTTAAGATTTCCACCTCCACCTTGTTTGAATGTCCGCTGCTTGGGTTAAACCACTTCCCCTCCATTTTTGTTGGGAGTGCATCTTGTGCAAGGGCTGAGGCACAAAGCAAGAGCAAAATTGAAAACACTTTTAAACGATTCATTCGCACATCCTAGTTTTTACAAGATTTATCTTTTAACAATAACTTTGCGTTTTGCCATTAAGTGAAGACTTTTCCGCCGTAGGCAGGAAACGCGTATTGGCAGCTACGAGTATTTTATTTTGACCACTATTCATACCAACGGTCACCTTGGCTAAAGTTTCGAAAACGCAAATTATTTTTTACAACCGTTATCAATGCAACTCCGTCAAGCATTCAACGCCGCCAACAACTCAGTTTCAATAGCAATCTGCGCCCGATTCTGTTGCAGCTCCGGCCCGTCGATCAAAAACGTATCTTCTACCCGCTCGCCCAACGTAGTGACTTTGGCCAGCTGCAAATTGATGCGGTGTTTGGCAAGGATTCGGGCTATCAGGTACAGCAAACCAACCCGGTCGCTGGCCGATACGCTGAGCAACCAGCGTTGGGCTTTCTCGTCGGGGCGGAGGTCTACACGCGGTGCCACCGGAAAGCTTTTGACCCGGCGCGACACGCGCCCCATGCTGGGGGTGGGCAGGGGGCCGGGCTCGGTTAGCGTGCGGTCAAGGTCGGCTTCGACCATTGCGGCGAGCTCTCTGAAGTGGTCTTCTGCATCGGCCAAATCCGGGCTGATAACCTGGAATGTATCCAGCGCATAGCCGTTTTTGGCGGTGTGAATTTTCGCGTCCAAAATGCTGAAACCCGACTGGTCAAAGTACCCGCAAATGCGCGCAAACAAATCGGGCGCATCCGGTGTGTACACCAGCACTTGCATGCCTTCGCCAGCCGATGACCGGCGGGCTCGCACAATGACTTTGTCCTTGCCAACATGCCGAGACAACTGGCGCGCATGCCAGGCAATGTCACTGGCGTCGTGCCGCATAAAGTAGCTGATGTCCAGCGTGGTCCAGAGTGCTTTATGCGCCTCAAACGGCTCGGCGTGCAGGGCGAGTGTCGTTAATGCCTCACGCTTGCGGGCTTCAACCTCGGCGCTTGCATCTGGCGCGCGGCCGCCCAGCACGCGCAGGGTGTATCGGTACAGGTCTTCCAGCAGCTTGCCTTTCCAGGCGTTCCATACCTTGGGGCTGGTGCCGCGTATGTCGGCTACGGTCAGCAAGTACAGCGCTGTTAAATAGCGCTCGTTGCCCACGCGTTTGGCAAACGCTGCAATCACGTCGGCGTCGCTCAAGTCTTCTTTTTGTGCAACGCGGCTCATGGTGAGGTGTTCGCTGACCAAAAACTCGATCAGTTTGGCGTCTTCAAGTGCAATGCCGTGCTGGCGGCAAAACACGCGCACATCAACGCAGCCCAGCACTGAATGGTCGCCGCCCCGGCCCTTGGCAATGTCGTGAAACAGCGCGGCGATGTACAAAATCCACGGCTTGTCCCAGCCGGCGGCAAGTTGCGAGCACATCGGGTACTCATGCGAATGCTCGGCCATAAAAAACCGCCGCACGTTGCGCAGCACCATCAAAATATGCTGGTCAACCGTGTACACATGAAACAAGTCATGCTGCATTTGCCCGACGATTTTTCTGAACACCCACAGGTAGCGGCCCAGCACCGATGTCTGGTTCATTAAGCGCATGGCGTGGGTGATACCTTCGGGCTGCTGCAATATTTTGCGAAAGGTGTCGCGGTTGATTGGGTCACGCCTGAATTGCGCGTTCATCAACCCGCGGGCGTTGTACAGGGCGCGCAGCGTTCTGGCTGACAGGCCTTTAACGCCGACTGTGGTCTGGTAGACCAGAAACGTTTCCAAAATGGCGTGTGGCTCGCGCGCATACAAGTCGTCACTCGCCACTTCAATCATGCCGGCTTTGTCAAAAAACCGTTCGTTGATTTTGCGCAGCGCGTGCGTAGCCGGGTTCAGGCGCTCTTCAATGTTCAGCAGCAAAATTAAATTGAGCTGGCTCAC
>JANMWH010000151.1:0-1523 GCA_031393945.1 Polaromonas sp.
TCCCGGTGGCTCATTCATTTGGCCGTAAACCATGGCCACTTTGGAGTCTTCGAGTTTTTCGAGGTTAACGACGCCTGAGTCAGCCATCTCGTGATAGAAGTCGTTGCCTTCACGGGTACGCTCGCCCACACCCGCAAACACGGACAAGCCGGAGTGTGCTTTAGCGATGTTATTGATCAATTCCATCATGTTCACGGTTTTGCCGACACCGGCGCCGCCGAACAAACCGACCTTGCCGCCTTTAGCAAAAGGGCACACCAGGTCGATCACCTTGATGCCGGTTTCCAAAAGTTCTTGCGACGGGCTCAATTCGTCATAAGCCGGTGCTTTGCGGTGAATAGCAGCGGTCAGGGTCTGGTCGACCGGGCCACGCTCGTCAATAGGCGCGCCGAGCACGTCCATGATGCGGCCTAACGTACCTTTACCCACTGGTACCATGATGGGCGCGCCGGTGTTGTACACCACGTTTCCGCGGCGCATACCGTCAGAGCTGCCCAGAGCAATGGTACGAACAATGCCGTCACCCAATTGCTGCTGCACTTCAAGCGTCAGCGACGAGCCGTCCATTTTCAACGCGTCATAAATCTTGGGCATCTCGTTGCGCGCAAATTCCACGTCAACCACTGCGCCAATACATTGAACAATTTTGCCTTTAGCCTGAACGTTTGCATTCGCCATGATGAAATCCTGTTGAGTTCTTTAAATCTTTAAATTCGTGTCAGCGGTGTTGGGCTTTAGCGTTAGACCGCAGCAGCACCTGCAACGATTTCCGAAAGCTCTTTCGTGATCGCTGCCTGCCGTGTTTTGTTGTAAATGAGCTTGAGCTCGCCGATCACGCTACCAGCGTTGTCGGTTGCCGACTTCATGGCTACCATGCGAGCCGATTGCTCGGAGGCCATATTTTCAGCCACCGCCTGATACACCAGCGCCTCGACATAGCGCACCAGCAAATCGTCAATCACGGTTTGCGCGTCAGGCTCGTAAATGTAGTCCCAGCCGTGCTGGTCTTTATCTGCTTGCAAACGGTCCGCCGTCAAGGGCAGCAATTGCTCAATCACCGACTCTTGGCGCATCGTGTTGATGAATTTGGTGTAGCACAAGAACACCGTCTTTACTTTGCCTTCTGAATAAGCATCAAGCAATACCTTGACCGGGCCGATCAGCTTGTCGAGGTGCGGTTTGTCGCCCAGCTGCGTGGCATGCGCCACTACTTTCACACCCACGCGGTTCAAAAATCCCAAACCTTTGTTGCCAATGGCCACTGCATGAGCGTCTTGCCCGGCTGCTTTCAGGTCTTTGAGCTTGCCAGTTACGGCGCGCAAAACGTTGGTGTTCAAGCCGCCGCAAAGGCCTTTGTCTGTGGTCACCACAATAAACCCAGTAGCTTTGGCGTCGTTTGACTCCATGAACGCGTGGGTGTACTCGGGGTTTGCCTGCGACAGGTTGGCCGTGATGTTGCGAATCTTGTCGCTGTAAGGCCGCGCGGCGCGCATCCGTTCCTGCGCTTTGCGCATTTTGGAGGC
>JANMWH010000179.1:0-4302 GCA_031393945.1 Polaromonas sp.
CCACTGCGGGGGTTGGCCGTTGGGCAGTGGCGCTATTTGCTGCCAGACGAGCGGTTTTAGCTCAGAACTTAAAACCACCCGGAAACGCCCAAATCAGGCTGCCAGTCATTAAAAAATAACGCAAAAACTTGCCAATGGCCATGTACAAAACGCAGGGCCAAAACGAAAATTTAAGCCAGCCCGCTACCGCGCAAAGCGGGTCACCGACCAGCGGCAGCCAAGCCAGCAAGCAAGCCTTGGGGCCCAATTTTTCAAGCCACCGAACTGCCCGGCCATGGTGCGAGTCCGGTTTGTATTTGTCCACTACCTTGTGCGCGCCGTAGCCTAGCCACCAGTCCAGCGCGCCGCCTAGCGTGTTGCCAGCGGTCGCCACCAAAATGGCGGGCCAAAACAATTGCGGGTTGAGTTTAACGAGGCCAAACACCACTGGCTCAGAGCCCAACGGCAGCAAGGTAGCGGAGATAAACGACACGATAAAAACCGTGCTCAAGCCGAACTGCGGCAGGCTCAGCATTTCTAAAAGTTGTTGAATCCAGGCTTCCATACGCAAACAGTATCGCACCCGAATGGCGACGCACGGCCTACTGGCTGCTATGGTTTTTGCTTAATTTTTAAGCAGCTATACTTTGCCTTCTTTTTCAGCAACCGCATCCCTACCGCCACATGTTTATCGGCCCTTTTCAATTGGCAAACAATTTGTTTGTCGCGCCCATGGCGGGCGTTACCGACAGGCCTTTTCGCATGCTGTGCAAAAAGCTGGGTGCGGGATTTGCAGTCAGTGAAATGGTGACGTCGCGGCGCGACTTGTGGGACACGCTCAAAACATCTCGCCGCGCGAACCACGATGGTGAGCCCGAGCCGATTGCCGTGCAAATTGCAGGAACCGATGCACAAATGATGGCTGACGCCGCGCTGTACAACATTGACCGCGGCGCGCAAATCATCGACATCAACATGGGTTGCCCGGCAAAAAAAGTCTGCAACAAATGGGCCGGCTCTGCGCTAATGCAAGACGAAACACTGGCCATTGAAATTGTTGCGGCGGTGGTTGCCGCCTGTGCACCGAAAAACGTGCCCGTGACGCTCAAAATGCGTACCGGCTGGGCTGCGCATCATAAGAATGCCGTAACGATTGCCCGTGCCGCTGAAAGTGCAGGCGTGGCAATGGTGGCTGTACACGGTCGCACCCGCGAGCAAAGCTACAAAGGTTTGGCCGAATACGACACGATTGCCGAGGTTAAAGCGGCTTTAAACATTCCGGTGGTGGCCAACGGCGACATCACCAGCGGGGAAAAAGCGCGCGATGTGCTGGCCTACACCGGCGCTGATGCGGTCATGCTGGGCCGCGTTGCGCAAGGAAGGCCGTGGATATTTCGTGAAGTGGCGCACTTTTTGGCAACCGGCACGCACTTGGCGCCGCCACTTGTGCTCGACGTGAAGCATCTGCTGCTAGACCACTTGCTGGACCACTACGCGTTGTATGGCGAATTTACGGGCGTGCGCAGTGCGCGCAAACACATCGGCTGGTACGTCAAATCACTGTCTGGGGGCGAAGCCTTTCGCGCACGCATGAACCTGCTGCAAGACGCCGAAGCGCAGTTGCTTGGAGTTGCCGAATTTTTCGATGCGTTGGGCGCAGTCACTGACCGCGTACCCACCGCAGCGCCGGTTGAAAATTTGGATATTGAGAAAGTGTTGGTATGAGTAAAAAACAAATAGAAGAATGCATTCGCGTCAGCCTGGACGGCTACTTTAAAGACTTGCGCGGTACAGACCCCGACCGCATGTACGACATGATGGTGCGGGTGGTTGAAAAGCCGTTGCTTGAAGTGGTGATGCAGCAAGCCGATCACAACCAGTCGCGCGCCGCAGAATGGCTGGGGCTGAACCGCAACACCCTGCGTAAAAAGCTGGTCGAACACAAATTACTCAAGTAACTATTAAAAGAAAAACAATGAACGCACTGATTTCCGTATCTGACAAGACCGGTATTGTTGAATTTGCACAGGCCTTGCACGCGCTCGGCATCAAGCTGCTGTCCACTGGCGGCACTGCAAAGCTGCTAGCAGATGCTGGCCTTCCTGTGACTGAAGTGGCAAACCACACTGGTTTTCCTGAGATGCTTGATGGGCGGGTGAAAACTTTGCACCCCACTATTCACGGCGGTTTGCTGGCTAGGCGCGATATGCCTGAGCACATGGCGGCTTTGAAAGAACACGACATCCCCACCATTGATTTGTTGGTGGTTAACCTGTACCCGTTTGAAGCAACCGTTGCCAAGCCGGGTTGCACGCTTGAAGACGCCATTGAAAACATCGACATCGGCGGGCCAGCGATGGTGCGCAGCGCCGCTAAAAACTGGCGTGACGTCGGCGTGCTGACTGATGCATCGCAGTACGCCGGTGTATTGGCCGAGTTAAAGGCCGACGGCAAGCTGACGGATGCAACCAAGT
The DNA here is from genome assembly GCA_031393945.1 of Polaromonas sp. Taxonomy (GTDB): domain Bacteria; phylum Pseudomonadota; class Gammaproteobacteria; order Burkholderiales; family Burkholderiaceae_C; genus Polaromonas. The sequence continues at coordinate 2,454 of JANMWH010000179.1, forward strand.
TCGCGTTGTCCGTCGCCGCGTTTAACCGCATCAGCCAGTACGACGGCGCGATCAGTGATTACCTGAGCAGCATTCAGCCTGATGGCAGCCACACACAGTTCCCCGCACAAACCAACGGCCGCTTTGTCAAGCTGCAAGACTTGCGCTACGGCGAAAACGCCCACCAGCAGGCGGCGCTGTACCGCGACTTGTACCCCGCACCCGGCTCACTAGTTACCGCCAAGCAATTGCAAGGCAAAGAGCTGAGCTACAACAACCTGGCTGATGCAGATGCGGCGTGGGAATGCGTAAAGAGTTTTACCGGGGCGGCCTGCGTGATCGTCAAACACGCCAACCCGTGCGGCGTAGCCGTCGGCAAAGATGCGCTTGAGGCCTACAGCAAAGCTTTTAAAACCGACCCCACTTCGGCGTTTGGCGGCATCATCGCGTTGAACTGCGAGCTTGACGAGCGCGCGGCGCTGCAAATTTCAAAGCAGTTTGTAGAAGTGTTGATGGCGCCCAGCTTCACAAAGGGTGCGCTAGAAGTCTTTAAAACCAAAGTTAACGTTCGTATTTTGCAGATCGATTTGCCTGCTGGCGGTAACACTGCTTGGGAGCAAGGCCGCAACATGATGGACATCAAGCGCGTTGGCTCGGGCCTGCTCATGCAAACCGCCGACAACCACGAGCTTGCGCTGGCAGATTTAAAAGTCGTCAGCAAGCTGCAGCCTTCAGCAGCGCAATTGCAAGACCTGATGTTTGCGTGGACAGTGGCGAAATACGTCAAATCAAACGCCATTGTGTTTTGCAAAGATGGCATGACGATGGGCGTAGGCGCAGGCCAAATGAGCCGCCTGGATTCCGCCCGCATCGCCAGCATCAAAGCTGGCCACGCGGGTTTGTCATTGGCCGGTACAGCGGTTGCCAGCGATGCGTTCTTTCCTTTCCGCGATGGACTCGATGTAGTTGTCGACGCAGGCGCAACCAGCGTGATTCAGCCCGGCGGCTCGATGCGCGACCAGGAAGTGATTGATGCCGCGGATGAACGCGGGGTAGTGATGGTGGTGACGGGTGTGAGGCATTTCAGGCACTAAAAAGGGAGGCAAGTAGGCCTTTAAACCAATAATTACGGGCGCGAGCAGCTTCTTAATTGATAGCATATTGTTTTAGTTAAACAGCTGTAGAAGTGCAGTGCTGAAAGCAAGCGGGCATTGATATTACCCAATTGGGTTGGGCGCAATCAATCCCAGTGGCCGAAGCAACCGCCACTCCTCAAGCAAAATAGAGTGATGTTCAATATTGCTACCGCCCAAAAGCCAGCCGCCCAAGCCTTAAGCCAAGATGGTTTGAGCCTACAGCCCCCCACGGACCTGGCAACTACGCTCAAACTGCCCACCGACTGGGCAAAACGCTGGGGCGAGTTGGCTCAAGCCTGGCACCACCTGCCGCCTGATGCGCACTTGAAAGATGGCGGTAGTTATCGGCAGCGTCGCCATGCCTGTTTTGTGCAAGACATCGCTACCAACTCATTGACACAAACGCCGCACCGGGCGCATTGGCAACCGACCGATTACAACGCGCTGCATGGCGGGTTTGAACGCTGGTTTGAGCCTGTGGAAACCGCCGTTACTGAAGCGCCCGCGTGGACAGAGCTGATCGCTGGCTTTGGCAAACTGTTTGCGCAGGTGCAAGCCGTGGAAAAGTGGTTTGTAGAAGCGCACCAGTTTCGTATTGACACCGCTGGTGGGGTGGGCCGCCCAACCCCTGAAGGCGCGCACCGTGACGGCGTGAATTTTGTCGTGGTGCTGCTGGTGGCGCGGCACGGCGTGAAGGGCGGCGAGACGCGGGTATTTGATGCCAACGGCCCGCA
>JANMWH010000190.1:0-7738 GCA_031393945.1 Polaromonas sp.
TTGTTGTCCAAATCAAAAGGTACCCAGCCAAAAATGGCTGCACTGGGTTTGAAGTTGATGTACAGCCCATCGGAGCCGCCGAGTGCTTTGTTGTCAAAAAACAAGTAGTACACCATTTGCGCAAACGCCATGGTGACCATGATGAAGTAAATGCCGTGTGTGCGCACCACAAAAAACCCAATGATGAGTGCAGCCAAGCCTGATGCCAGCACAGCCACGGGCAGCGTCCACCACAGGCTGGCAGCCTCACCCTGCGGTGTGAGAAAAGCCAGCGCATAACCCGCCAGCCCAAAGTAAGCCGCATGGCCCAGAGACACCAGCCCAGTCACGCCTTGCAGCAAGTCCAGGCTCATGGCGAAAATCGCCATGATCATCATGCGCGTGACCATCTCGGTGTAGAAAGGCGTGCCGACGAAGGGGAAGGCGAGCAGGGCGACGAGGCCCATGCCCAGCACCAGCTTGATGCTGACTGGCAGTACTTCCAAATTCGCTTGTTGCGAGCTCATTGTTTGAACAAGCCTTCGGGCTTCCAAAGCAGCACCGCCGCCATCAACATGTAAACCAACATGCCTGACACGGACGGCAGCAGCACCTTGCCAAACGTATCGACCAAGCCCACCAGCAGCGCCGCAATCAGTGCGCCGCGCACCGAGCCAATGCCGCCAATCACCACTACCACAAAGCACATGATGAGCACCTGTGAGCCCCTGTTGGGGTAATCGCTGGCAATCGGTGCGGCGATCATGCCGGCCACAGCAGCCAAGCCCACGCCAAGTGCAAATACGGTCGCGTGAATCAGTTTGATATTGATGCCAAGCGATTCGGCCATGTCACGATTAAAAGCGCCTGCGCGGATTTTCATGCCCAAGCGGGTTTTTGAAATCAGCAAGTACAAACCAATGGCCAGCGCAATGCAAACGCCCGACATGAACAGGCGGTATACCGGGTAAGACAAGTTTTCAGTCAAGGGAATAGATGCGCTGAGCAGTGCGGGAATCGTCACGCCATGAACGTCGTCGCCCCACACTATCGAGCGCAGCTCTTCAAAAATATAAATCAGGCCAAAGGTCAGCAGTACCTGGTCAAGGTGATCGCGTTTGTAAAAGTGCCTGAACAGCAGCCATTCAAGCGCCAAGCCAAAAGCAACGGCCAGCACCGCGCCCAACAAAATAGCCAGCGTCAAGCTACCAAAAGCGGAGCTAAGCGACCACGCCAAATACGCACCCAGCATGTAAAAACTGCCATGCGCCAAGTTCACCACGCCCATGATGCCGAAAATCAGCGTCAGGCCCGCAGCCAGCATGAACAGTAGCAGGCCGTATTGAACGCTGTTGAGCAGTTGAATCAGGAATTGAGCCAAGTCCATCGCTAAAGTCTCAGGCTTGCCGCTTGGTAAACAGCAGCGCCAGGCCCATCAGCGTGAACAAGCCGCCACAAACACGGTTCACCCAGCGCATGGGGCCGCTTTGCCGCAGCAGCGGGGCGATGCGCGACACGCCCAGTGCGCACAGGGTAAGCACAGTCAATTCAAAAGCTACGAACGTCAGCGCAAGAATAGCGAACTGCGGCGCAAAGGGCAGATTCGGATTTAAAAACTGAGGGAAAAACGCCGCAAAAAACAGCAGTGCCTTTGGGTTGCTCGCGCCAACTAAAAACCCCCGCACGTAACTGGCTCGGTTGGTAACGGCACTTACTTCAGCGCTAGCATCGTTGGTCAGCAGCGTCCCTTGGCTGCGAAACGTCTTGATACCAAGCGCGATTAAATAGCTCGCGCCCAGCAGCTTGGCGATGGCAAACGCGACATCAGATGCGGCAAGCAACGCGCCCAAGCCGAGCGCCGATAAAAACATCACCCCCAACACTGCGCTGACGCTGCCCGCAGCTGACAACATTGCTTTGCGCGGCCCATGGTTAATTGCGGTCGTGATGCACATCAGCATGGTCGGGCCGGGGGACAGCACCAGAAGCGCAACGGCGGCCAAGTAGAGCAGGTAGGTAGTGAGGGTCATGGAACAACAGTAACAGAGCAGGTCAAAGCAGAAGAAACGCCGCGCTCCCATCCAAGCAGGGGCCGCGGATCTGGCTCTGCCAGTCCGCAGGCGCAGCGGCCCCCTCGGGGGGAAGGGCGTTACACGAAGTGAACAACCGTGGGGGTCATGTCATCTTGCAACCAGCACCGCTGTCAGCCAGCGCTTTGGCGCCGATGCCAATCACCTTGTTCTCTTTATTCTCAACGCGACGCACGTAAATGTCTTGCACCGGATTGTGCGACGCACTCATCGTCCACTTGCCGCGCGGGCTGTCGATGGTGGCACCCTCCATGGCTTTATACAGGGCGGCTTTGTTGGCTAAATCGCCTTTGACGGCGTTTACGCCTTGCACCAGCAGCAGGCCTGTGTCATAGCCTTGCACGGCATAAACGTCGGGTTGTGACTTGAATGTTTTGGCATACGCCAAGCGGAAATTCTTGTTGCGCGGCGTGTCCAGCGAGTCGCTGTAGTGCATGGTGGTAATGATGCCGTCAGCCGCTGGGCCGGCAGCGTCCAGCACGCCTTCAGTCAAAAAACCAGAACCGTAAAGTGGAATCTTGTCTTTCAGGCCAGCGGCTGCGTAGTCGCGAATGAACTTGGCCGCGCCGCCGCCCGCCCAGAAGCAAGCCACTGCATCGGGCTTTAACGCCGCAATTTCAGTCAACAAAGCCTGGAATTCAACCTGCGGGAAGGGCAAACCAAGCTCTTTGATGATGGTGCCGCCTGCAGCCGTGTAGCCTTCTTTAAAGCCCTCAAAAGCTTCATCACCGGCTGCGTACTTCCAGGTGATCCAAACCGCTTTTTTGTGGCCCTTGTCGACCATGACTTTGCCCAGCGCGCGGGTGGGTTGCGAGTTGGCAAAAGATGTGCGAAACACATTGGGCGCGCACAGGCTGCGCGTAGCAGCGTGTACGCCTGCGTTCGGAATCAAACTCAACACGCCCGAGTCACGCGCGACTTTTTGAATGCCCATTTGCACGCCTGAATGTACGGTGCCCACCAGCACATCAACTTTGTCGCGCTGCACCAGTTTGTTGGCGTTTTCAATGCCTTTGGACGGGTCTGACTCGTCGTCGACTTTGAAAAACTCAATTTCACGGCCACCGAGTTTGCCGCCTTGCTCATTAATCGCCATGCGAAAACCGTTTTCAATCGCTACGCCCAGTTGTGCAAACGTACCGGTGTAAGGCAGCATCAAGCCCACGCGCACTTTGGCAGACTGCGCCCGCACAATTTCAGGCAACAGCAAGCCCGTGGATGCAGCGCCAACCAGGGCGGCACTGCGAGTCAAAACTAGGCGGCGAGAGGTCATGGAAAACTCCTGGTTTTAGGTGAAACGAGACAGCTGAAATGTTAGTCGCTAGTGAGCTTAACAAGCTTAGTGTTAAACCCGAGCTTTAGACCTGAACTGTTTAAGGTTAAAGCAATGATATGCCCGGCTGCTTGGTACAGTTTGTGGGCATCAATCTGTCAAATTCGTCGCGGCTGGCTGGCTAGCCCCATTAGAACGGCCAAGCCCTGACTGCAGTTTCAAAAGGATTTTTTCATGACTACCCCCACTCAAAATGAATCGCCGACCTTGCCCCTGAATCCCGATTTGTACGGCCACTACCAGTCCCTGACCCTCAAACGCCACGACCACGGCATTTTAGAAATCGTCATGGGCGCTGCCAAAAGCGCCAACGGCAAATTGTCTACCGCCGACCACAACATGCACAAAGAGTTGTCGACCATCTGGCAAGACATTGACAAAGACCCCGACACCCGCGTGGCGCTGATCAGGGGCGAAGGCAAAGGCTTTTCGGCCGGTGGCGATTTGGGTTTGGTTGAAGACATGGCGAATGATTTCAACGTGCGTGCCCGGGTGTGGAAGGAAGCGCGCGACCTGGTCTACAACGTCATCAATTGCGGCAAACCCATCGTGTCTGCCATGCATGGCCCAGCGGTGGGGGCAGGGCTGGTGGCGGGTTTGCTGGCCGACATTTCCATCGCCTCAAAAACCGCTCGCATCATCGACGGCCACACCCGCTTGGGCGTAGCAGCAGGCGACCACGCCGCCATCGTTTGGCCGCTGTTGTGCGGCATGGCCAAGGCCAAATATTATTTACTGCTGTGCGAGGCCGTGTCGGGCGCAGAGGCTGAGCGCATTGGGCTGGTGTCACTCACGGTTGATGAAGCCGACCTGCTGCCCAAAGCCTTTGAAGTAGCGACCAAATTGGCCAAGGGCTCACCCACAGCTATCCGCTGGACGAAATATGCGCTGAACAACTGGCTGCGCTTGGCCGGGCCGACGTTTGATGCGTCATTGGCGCTGGAATTTATGGGCTTTTCAGGCCCCGATGTGCATGAGGGTATTGCGTCGCTGCGCGGGCGGCGCGATCCGCAGTTTGATCAGAATAGTCCGATTTAAGGGTAGATTTCGGAAGTAAATCTGCAGCTAGCCAAATAGAAACAGGCGCGACCAGCTCCTGAATTTATAGCGATTAACTTTGCGTGGTTTGCCGGGGTCGCCCGGCTGCGAGTCACTTTCTTTTGCTTCGCCAAAAGAAAGTAACCAAAGAAAAGGCGACCCGCAGTCTGGGGGGTTTTTGGGGTCAGAGCCCAAATTCGCCGAGCCTTTGGCTCGCCCTTCGGGCGTAGTGCTTTGCACTGCAGCGAAATTGGTGTCTGACCCCAATAACCCGATCTTCCGGTGCTCAGAAAAAGCGGGGTCACGTGCAAACTCGCTACGCTCAAACAAGCACGCGCCCTGATCCGCTTTTTCTTCCGCTCCTCAGCCCAGCCAGGACGGGGTAGAGAAAATTCGGGGTCGAATTTAGGGAGAAAGTCGGCCTCCAGACCAATCGATATAGGCGTGAGCAGCTCCTGAATTAGAAGCGAATGCCGTCACTAAAATCAAGCAGTGAGCCCGCTGATTGCGTCATGCGACCGGGCTTTGGGGTGAAAGGCGCGCGGGAGCGCCATCAAAATCAGCACAAAAAATGACCGAGCGAAAGCTCGACTTATTTTTCGTCCCCGCGTGTGATTTCACTCCAAAACCGCAGCGCATGGCGCAGTCGGCGGGCGGGGGTGGCTTGGTGACGACTAGCTAAAACTCTCTAGGCCGCAGCTCGCAACTTAAACCGCTGAATCTTGCCGGTTGCCGTCTTGGGCAGCTCGCTGACAAACTCAAACCAGCGCGGGTATTTGTAAGGGGCCAGGTGCTGTTTGACGTGCAACTTCAGCTCATCCACACTCGCGCTTTGGCCTGATTTAAAAACCACATACGCTTTGGGCTTGACCAGCTCGTCTGCGTCTGGCACGCCAATCACGGCAACTTCTAGTACCGCCGGGTGCGTCATTAAACAAGCCTCCACTTCAAACGGCGACACGTAAATACCGCCGACTTTGAGCATGTCGTCACTGCGGCCGCCGTAGGTGTAGTAGCCGTCAGCGCCCTCCGTGTACTTGTCGCCGCTTTTGGTCCAGTCGCCCGCAAAAGTGGCTTTGGTTTTGGCGCGGTTGTTCCAGTACATGATGGCTGAGGTGGGGCCGCTGACTTGCAGCTCGCCTATTTCACCCACTGCGCAGTCTTTGCCGTCGTCACCAACGATGCGCAGCGCGTAGCCGGGCACGGCTTGGCCCGTGGTGCCGTAACGCACTGCGCCGGGGCGGTTGCTTAAAAAGATGTGCAGCATCTCAGTCGAGCCAATGCCGTCCAGGATTTCTACGCCGTAAGCGGCGGTGAATTTTTTGCCGATTTCAGCGGGCAGTGCCTCACCCGCGCTGGTGCACAGTCGCAGGGCGACTTCGGTTTTAGCGGGTCGGGCGGGGTCCGCCAGCAACGCGGCGTACAGCGTGGGCACGCCATAAAAAATAGTCGGCTTAAAGTCTTTGAGAATGAGAAACACATCCATCGGCGTGGGTCGGGCCGGCAGCAATACGGTGGTGGCACCGACTGCCATGGGGAAGGTCAGCGCGTTGCCCAGGCCGTAGGCAAAAAACAGCTTGGCTGCCGAATAAACGATGTCTGAATGAACTATGCCCAGCACGCCGCGCCCATACAGCTCGGCCGTTTGAATCAAATGGCTGTGCAGGTGCACCGTGCCCTTGGGCGTGCCGGTCGAGCCGCTGGAATACAGCCAGAAGCAGGCGTCATCCGCTGAGGTGTCGGCACAAGTATCTGCTATGTTTTGCGTAGCTGCTTGCGCCCATATCAATTGGGCTAGAGGCTGATTTAATACTGAATTTTGGCCTGCGTTGTCGCTTTTTTCCTCTCCCGCAACAATGACTGTTTTTAAGGTGTCGATGTGGCCGATCAGCGGCTCAAAAGCAGGCAAAAGCGCACCGGAAACAACCAGGCCCTGCGCCCGCGAATCACGCAGCATGAACTCAAAATCAGCCGTGGTTAACAGCGTGTTGGCCGCCACGGGTACCACGCCCGCCAAAATACAGCCGAGGAAAACTACCGGCCAGTCTGGTGTGTCGAGCATGGCCACCAGCATCCGGCTTTCAGGTGCAAAGTCTTGGGCACGCAGAGCGTTGGCAAACTGGTGTGCTTGCTGGGTGAGCTCGCCGTAGCTGAGCTTGTCGCCGCTGATGGCGTTAATGAACGCAGTTTTTTCAGGCCAGGCGGCGTTGCGCGCCAGCAGGTCGTGTGCTGCGTTGTAGCGCCGTGGGATGGTGATGTGCGGCGGTTGAACTCGATGGTCGGCAGTGCTCAGGTTCATTTTTGTCTCCAGCGATTATTTAAATCACTATCATTTTTATAGCTGCTCGCGCCCGTATAAGTTGGGCCACAGGCCTATTAGATACTCAAAAATGACCTTTTTAATCATCTCAGGCAGTTGCCGCGCTTTGCAGCGCCTCAGTCAGCCACTGCCTGCACCACACCGTGCCTTCTTCTTCAGGCATGGTGCCGGTCGTCGCATCGTGACACCACACTTCGCCAATGCGTTGCGCGCCCAGGTCAATCAGGCGTTCGTCAAACTTTTTGCCGCCAAAGCAAAAGGTTTGCAGGTAGGTGCGGTCGCCCAGTGCTATCACGCCATATTTGACGTGACCTAAAAACTGGGGCGCTGCGGCCATGGATTCATACAGTGCCCGGGCGTTGTCAGGCACGTCGCCCTGCCCGTAGGTCGATATGCAAATGAGGTATATCGCATCTTTGGCATTGTCTGCACTGAAAACACTGATGTCGAGGTTGTCCATCAAGTCAATGTCAATGCTGTCAACCAGGTCCGCACATTCCATCTGGATCGCCTGCGCAACGTAATCGGCGGTGCTGGTCATGGTGCCAACCAGAATTTTGAGTTTCATTTTTTAGCCCTGATTTGATATGCAATAAACTGCTTGACTCATACGGTAAGTGAAGTATACTGCAATTCATGAGCGCCGCAATAGACATTGCCAACACCCAATTCAACGCCACGCTGGCAGAGCTGGGTGGCCGAGTGCGCGCGTGGCGGGCCCGGCGCGGCATGACTCGCAAAGCGCTGGCCGCAGATTCAGGCCTGAGCGAGCGCTTTTTGGCTGATGTGGAAGGTGGCAAAGGCAATGTGTCGATCAACTCGCTCGAAGCGGTTGCCCAAGCCTTGAACATCACGGTGATTGACTTGCTGCAAGATGCACCGCGCCCCGCGCTGGCCCGCGCGCAGGGCTTGCTGGTACGGCTTGACGATTCGCAACTTGACCAAGCCCATGCATTGCTCGGCAGCACGTTTGATTTG
>JANMWH010000202.1:0-6560 GCA_031393945.1 Polaromonas sp.
TTACCCCGCGTGCCCTGATCACAGCGCCAAAAAGGACATGTTTGAATTGCTGGGCGCGGCCGACATAGGCATGGCCTTGACTGAAAGTCTGGCCATGACCCCAGCAGCCAGCGTGAGCGGTTTTATGCTCAGCCACCCCGATGGCACTTACTTTAACGTCGGCAAAATTGGTGACGATCAGTTGCAAGACTTGGCCAAGCGGCGCGGCGAAGAAGCCGAAGCGCTGTCGCGTTTGTTGGCGCCTAATTTGTAAACCCTGGTACGGCGAAATGACGCATTGGCCGAGGATTTTCAGTGCTTGAAGGTTAACTAATTATTAAACCCATGAAGCTGCTGATCATCGAGGACAACTCAGACATCGTGGCAAACCTCCACGACTTCTTGGTTCCGCGCGGCTATGTACTAGACACTGCTCGGACCGCTGCCTCGGGGCTTTTGCTGGCAGCGACCGAACGTTTTGACGCAATCGTGATCGATGTGATGTTGCCGGGAGGCATGGACGGTTTTGCACTGTGCAGCAAGATCCGAAAAGAGTTACGGCAAACCACACCGGTGTTGATGCTGACCGCCCGCAGCAGCGTAGAAGACAAGTTACTCGGCTTCGACAGTGGTGCTGACGATTACTTGATCAAGCCGTTTTCCATGGCCGAACTGGACGCCCGTGTTAAGTCATTGGTACGGCGCGCCGGTGGCGGCCACTCGTTCCAGCGTCTTAAGGTTGGAGAGTTAACTTTTGATCTGTCTACTTTTGAACTTAGACGCACTGGCATTTCGCTTGAACTGACGCCAACCGGATACAAATTGCTGTCCTGCCTGATGCGCGCTGCACCAAATGTTGTGAGGCGCGAACAGCTGGAAACCGCTGTTTGGGGAGAAGAGCCGCCGCAAAGTGACGCATTGCGCACCCACCTGCATTCGCTGCGGCAGGCCATTGACAAACCTTTCAGCTGGCCGATGCTTAAAACGATTGCAGGCGTGGGCTATCGGCTGATGGATGCACCATGAAGCCGCTGGTTAAAGCCGTGCGCATGTCGTTGCGCAAACGTTTTATCGTGACCTACGCCTTGCTTACCGCACTGGTGTGCGGACTGTTTGCCATTCTCATGTTTGTCACGCTCTCTGCGCTTGAAGGCCGACTGGTCGATGACCGCTTGGCCACGCAGGGCGAATGGCTGATCAAGCGATTTCAAATAGGCCAAGTTGTAGACACCCCAAGTGGGTTGCGCCTGTTGCAAGGTGAATCTATTCCCGCCGAAATGCGGGGCTTGAAGCCTGGCCTGCATGAGTGGGTACGCGATGGAAAATCGCTGCACATGCTGGTTCGGGACGAAGGCGCAAACCGGTTTGTCATTTTGGACGAGCAAAGCGGACTGGTGGCCATTGAGGAAATCGTTTTGCTAGCCTTGGCAGGCGGGGTAGCCGCGGCGCTGCTCATGGCCATTGTTCTTGGCTATCTCAGTATGAATCCTGTGGTGGCACCGTTAACCGACCTTGCACGGGCGGTTGAGCAAGAAGTGCCTCCTCATAAATTGCCATCGCTTGAGGAAACTGACGAGATCGGTGTGTTGGCTCGTGCTTTTGCACAAAGGGCGGGTGCGTTGGAGCAATTTTTGGAGCGCGAGCGGCGATTTACAGACGACATCAGCCACGAATTGCGCACACCACTCACTGTGATTGTCGGCGCAGCTGAAGTGCTGGGATCCCGCGCGCAGCACGAGCCGGAGTTATTGGGCGTTTCAGAGCGCATAGCGCGGGCTGCAGGCGATGTAACCGAACGCATGACTGCGCTGTTGTTGCTGGCCCGTGCACCGCAGTTACTTGATGCGCCGCGCACAGCGCTGGCACCGTTAATCCAGCGCGAAATTGAGCGGTGCGCGCCGATGCTGGTTGACAAACCCATTGTCTTACAAACAAGCCTGGATCGTGACGTTTATGCGTTTGCTCGCCCGGAGTTAGTCAGCATGATTGTCAGTAACCTGATGCGCAATGCTTGCCAATACACCGAGAAAGGGACAGTTTCAATTTGTTTGAGCGCGGATCGTATCTGCATTGAAGATACCGGGCCGGGACTCCCGCCATCGGTGCAGTCACGGCCATTTGCGAGGTTTACCCGTGGACCAGCAGAGCGCGCAGCGGGTGTGGGTTTGGGCTTGTCAATCACTGAGCGCTGCATTGCACATCTCGGCTGGGCGCTTGAAATAACAAGCCGTGTTGGCGGCGGCACCCGCGTGGTTTTACACATCACAAGGGTCTAGGCGGCGCTGCAAACTTCGTTGCGAGGGTAAAGCTTCCAGTACATCTGCTGTTGTCAGGGTCTTGTAGCGTGTCTTAACGCGTTCGTAACGTCGATGTCCATAAACTGAGCGTTTAGCAGACACATTGAGGTGTTCTTTGTCATTGCTTCGTTACATCGCTGTAGGCAGTGTGGCCACGGGCAGCCACTACGCTGTCCTTGCTGGTTTGGTTGAACTTTTTGGGCTAAGCCCGACCACAGCCACCTTCATCGGCGCTTGCGTCGGAGCGGGCGTGGCTTTTGTGGGTCAGCGTGCCATTACGTTTGCGAGCCGACAACGTACATCTGTCGCACTGCCTCGTTTTCTGACCGTAGCGGCTGTTGGGGCTGCGTTAAACAGCGTCGTTGTTTGGCTTGGCACAGCAACCGGACTGCATTACCTGGCAGCACAGCTGATTGCGACACTGCTCGTGGTGCTGCTGACGTACCGTTTAAACAGCGCCTGGAGCTTCGCATAATGCACGCTGCTTCGCCGATTGAGCCGAATGCCGCCATGGTTGCGCCCCGATATTTGTTAAGTGTGGTGATACCTGCCTTCAATGAAACAGCTGTGCTGCCAAGCCTGCACCGGCGGCTGGCCAGCGTGCTGGGTGACTTGCGCGTGCCGTATGAAATTATTTTTGTGGATGATGGCAGCACAGACGCAACAGCTGATCTGATCAAACAGCTGCGCTTAAATGACGCTGGCATTGGCTTGGTAAAACTTTCCCGCAACTTTGGCAAAGAACTGGCGCTTAGTGCTGGCCTGCAATGTGCCGGTGGTGATTGCGTCGTGATCATTGATGCCGATTTGCAAGATCCACCTGAGCTGATTCCGGCCATGTTGACTGCCTGGCTAGACGGCGCTGACGTCGTCAATATGCGACGTCGCCAACGCGCGGGGGAAACATGGTTCAAAAAATTCTCGGCCCACGCTTTTTACCGCTTGTTGAACAGGCTAAGCGATGTTCCCATTCCTGAAGACGTCGGGGACTTTCGCCTTCTCAGTCGGCGGGCATTGGATGCGTTAAACACTTTGCCGGAACGCAATCGATACATGAAAGGCCTGTTTGCCTGGGTGGGGTTTTGTCAGGTCACGCTGCTTTACGACCGTGATCCCCGGGCAGCTGGTTCAGGCAAGCAAAATTACCTGAAGCTCTGGTCGCTGGCTGCTGAAGGCATCACCTCCTTCTCAGTCACGCCGTTGCGCATTGCCTCGTTAACCGGACTTTTAAGTGCCGGGGCCGCATTTGTAATGACGCTTTTTTACATCGTCAAAACATTTGTTTTTGGTGATGTGGTGCAAGGTTTTCCAACGCTGATCGTTGCGGTACTTTTGCTGGGGGGGTTGCAGTTGCTTGGCATCGGAATTCTGGGCGAATATCTTGGCCGAATGTTCATGGAGACAAAACGCAGACCGCTGTACCTAATCGAAGAGCAGCTGCCGTCTCGGGCAACCCGTGGGCAGCATTTTCCTGCCGCGGTGCAGTCTCAGTCGTCATCCATGAGATCAATGCAATGAAAACAGCAAACCATCAAGACACCGTATCGCGCGCTCTGCTGTGGGCATTGGCAACGCTGTTTGTGGCGCGCTTGTTATCGCTTGGGCTTTACCCGCTGATGGACACAACGGAGGCGCGCTACGGCGACATTGCTCGCCGCATGGTGGAGCGGTCAGACTGGGTCACGCCATGGTTTACAGATGCCGAGCCTTTCTGGGGTAAGCCGCCGCTGTCCTTTTGGGCGACAGCCCTCGGGTTCAAGTTGTTTGGCATTAACGAATTTGCTGGCCGTTTGCCCCATTTGATTTTGGCAATCGGAGTCGCCGCTGCAACTTGGCGCTATGCGGCGCAACAGTCCCATCGGATCGCTTGGCATGCGGTTGCGCTGCTTAGCGCAAGCTTGCTGTTTGTTGTTTCTTCGGGTGCGGTCATGACCGACATGGCTTTGACATTGGGCACAACGCTGGTCATGGTCGGCTTTTGGTTTGCGCTACGCGATGACGTTGGCAAAACTTGGCCGTGGCAGTTGCTGATGGCGTCTGGTTTCGTCATCGGTCTGTTGGCCAAGGGTCCGCTGGCACTGGTGTTGTGCGGTGCGCCGATTGGCATTTGGCTGATTTGGCAACGGCGTTTGCTTGATGGGTGGAGGCGCATTGCGTGGGTGCGCATTCTGCTTTTGGTGCTGCTGTTGTCGCTTCCGTGGTACGTCATGGCGGAGCTTCGCACGCCGGGTTTCTTAAATTACTTTTTGGTGGGTGAGCATTTCCAGCGCTTTCTCACTTCTGGTTGGAGCGGCGACCGGTATGGCTCAGCGCATGCATTTCCGCGCGGCGGAATTTGGGTGTTGGGGTTTTTTGCGCTGACGCCTTGGCCCTTTTTGCTGCTGCCTCTTGCCTTTTTTCGGCGTCGGCAGCAAAACTTGACCACGGTGCCTACCGTCAACAATGGGGAGGGTATGTATCTTCTGTTGTGGGCTTTGTGGCCATGTGTGTTCTTCACACTTTCAGGCAACATCATCTGGACTTATGTGCTGCCAGGCTTGCCTGCGCTGGCTATATGGGCGGCGTTGTGGACATCGCGGCAGTCCGGCCAAGGCACTGAAAGGCTGCTAACTGCGGGCGTGTGGATTTGCACTGCGACGCTGGTGGTTTGCGTTGTGATTGCCAATTTCAACGACTATTCAAATCGCAAATCAGCTCGGTCGTTGATGCGGGATTACCAAGCCCAAATGCAAGTGGGTGAGGCGCTGTTTTACCTGGGCGAGGTTCCGTTTTCAGCGTCGTTTTACTCCGACGGCCGTGCTCGACCCCTGAGCGACCTCGCAAAGCTCGATAACCAACAGGCCGGTGCAACGGCTTTGGTGGTTATGTCCACAAGGCAGTTTTTTGCGTTGCCGGATGGCGCCAGAGTGCGTCTAAAAGAACTTTCACGCCGCGACTCGATGCTGCTGCTGCGTTGGCGTCGCGTGTCTAGTGGCTCAAATAACTGATGAATCCGGGCATAAAACGGGTTAGATTTGCGTTGATGGCAATAGCAACCGCAAGTCGCTTTAGGACCACTTGATGCAAATGCCCAAACCTGTGTTGATGTTTGCTGCAGTGAGCTTTTTAAATGAAGTCTCTGCGCAAATGGTGGCGCCACTCATACCCATCTTGTTGGCAAGCGTGCTCGCAGCAGGCCCGGTGGTGCTGGGCCTGGTAGAAGGCTTTGCCGATGCAGTAGCTGCGATGCTCAAGCTTTGGGCTGGGCGGCGTGCTGACGTCAAGCCCCAGCAACGCAAACCGATGGTGGTGCTGGGTTACGGCATCGCAGCGCTTTCGCGTCCGCTGATGGCTCTGGCCGGATCGTGGGTGGCGGTAGCTGCATTGCGCAGCGCAGACCGTTTGGGCAAGGGCATTCGTGGTGCGCCCCGCGACGCTATTTTGGCCGACGCTACTCCGCTCGATCAACGAGGCCGCATGTACGGATTGAACCGGGCGATGGACTATGCGGGTGCTGTGGTCGGCACGCTGTTGGCCGCAGCGGCGTTGAGCTGGACAGGGTTGGACATCACGCAAGTCATTGCGCTGTCGGCAATACCGGGCGTTGTGGTTTTAATCGTTCTAATGCTGCTGCCGGTGCCTATCCGCATTGCAGCAGCCAAAGCATCTGGGCCTGCCGCACGTCCGCCACTTTCATGGCGTGTAGTTCCGCCACCGCTTCAGCAATATTTGCGGGTGCTGGCCTTGTTTTGCTTCGCCAAGGCATCCGAAGCATTCATTATTTTGCGTGGCCATGAGTTGGGCATGCCGACGGTGACTTTGCTGCTGCTTTGGGCGTGGCTGGCAGCGTTGCAGACACTCACGGCTTACCTTGGCGCGCCATTGGCTGATCGAATGTCAAAACGCACGCTCACGTTGTTTAACTGGGTCACCCTTGCTGTGGGATATGCGGGTTTGGCAATGGTAGGCAGCGAAACCGCATTGTGGATAGCCGTCAGCGTCTACGGACTGCTGAGCGGCATCAGTGAAGGCGTAGAGCGCTCCCTGGTGAGTGAATTAGCACCTGAGGCAGAAAAAGGCACCGCTTTTGGCTGGTACTACATGGTCACGGGCATGGCAGCCGTTCCGTCTGGTGTGCTGTTCGGGCTACTATGGTCATTGGCGGGTCCGTCTTTGGCTTTTGGAACAGCCGCTTTTGTGGCGTTGGTCAGTGCGGCTTGGCTCAAGTCTCGTGCGCTTTAAGCAGGCAGGAACACCATGGATATTGAGGGAATCAACCGCAGCGTTTTTGTAGCTTTGAACGCG
>JANMWH010000203.1:0-5037 GCA_031393945.1 Polaromonas sp.
GTACCAAACCATGTGCGCCATCGGCAAGTAGCTGAAGGTGAACCACAACACGCAGAACAACAACACAGCAGAGAAACGCGCACGCTCAGCGAACGAACCGACGATCAAACCGCAGGTAATCGCAGCAAACGTCGCTTGGAACGCCACAAAAATCAACTCAGGAATAACCACGCCTTTGCTGAAAGTCGCAGCGACGGAATCAGGTGTGATGCCCTTGAGGAAGAGCTTGTCAAACGAGCCGAAGAACGGGTTGCCGGCGGTAAACGCGACGGTGTAGCCGTAAATAACCCATAAGACGAAGATCAAGGCTGTGACCACGAACACTTGCATCAGCACCGACAGCATGTTTTTGCTGCGCACCAAGCCGCCGTAGAACAAGGCCAAGCCTGGCACCACCATCAAAATCACCAAAATAGTGGACACCATCATCCAGGCGGTGTCGCCCTTGTTTGGAACAGGCGCAGGGGGTGCAGATGCAGCGGCAGCAGGTGCAGCGGTCGCAGCAGCTGGCGCGGCAGCAGCTGGTGCTGCAGTTGCGGGGGCTGCGTCGGCAGGTTTCGCTGCCTCGGCAGATGCAGCAGGGGCTGGGGTAGCGGCTGGCGTAGTGGTTTGGGCGATGGCGGCGGTGCCACCAGCGAACAAGCTAAATCCCAAAATCAGGGAGGCAAAGAGTTTTTTCATATCAGTGTTTCTTTTATGGAAAGGCGTTTAACAGTTAGTGCGGCTCGCGCTACAGCGCTTCTTTGCCGGTTTCACCCGTGCGGATACGAACCACTTGCTCAAGGTTGTATACAAACACCTTGCCGTCACCAATTTTGCCGGTGCGTGCTGCGCCCTCAACGGCTTCAATCACACGGTCAACCAGTTCATCGGAAACAGCCGCTTCAATCTTTACTTTAGGCAAAAAGTCGACCACGTACTCGGCACCCCGGTACAGCTCGGTGTGACCCTTTTGCCGACCAAAGCCCTTGACTTCAGTAACAGTAATACCTTGTACACCGATTGCCGAGAGTGCTTCGCGCACTTCATCGAGCTTGAACGGTTTGATAATGGCGGTGACGAGTTTCATGTGCAAATGCCCTCCTGGATGTCTGTGTGTCTGTATGTATTTAAACGACAGCGGGAGCTGCCGTTGTGGGTCAGTCAAGTTGCTGGTTACAGCGCTTTGCTCAGTGTGAACAGCAAGGTGGTGCGGTTTGCTGAACGAATGTCTGTGCCGTTTGGTGAGTACTGAAAGCTGTCTTTCTTGTTGCCGCCTTGAACAGCGCCCAGCAGGGTCAAGCCGTCGCCAAAGTCGTAGACGGCGCCTACGCTGAAGTCGGTGTAGTCGGGCACACCAGCGTCGTTGACCACGCTGCGAAACATCGTTTGGCCGATGGATGCTTTAAGCGTAATTTTTGGCGTAACTTCTTGCGACAGCGCCAGGTTTAAATAGCCGGTGCGGCGACCTTCGCCATTAAATACACCGACGCCAAAGTAGCCTTTAGACACGGTGGAGGAATACTTGATGGTGGCTGGGCCGTAGCTGGCGGCAGCGTACAGCTCGGTGGTGTTGGCCTTGTTGGCGCTTGGGTAAATGTAGGTTAGCGCACCAACGTCAAAACCGATATCGCCGTAATTGAATTTGTAGCCGCCATACAAGTCGACTTCGAGGTTGGCCTTGTTGTTGTCTGCGTCGCGAAAGCTGACGGTTGAATTCCAGTTGCCAACGTAAAAGCCGCTTGGGTCTGCATAGTCAAAACCGCCTTGCAAGGCCGGCTTGACTTGCGATTTGCGCGTGAGGTGCTGGTCTTGTCCGCGAAATTTGTAATTGGTGGTCAGGCCAATGTTGAACGACAAAGGCGACGCGGCTGGCGCAGGTGCTGCAGCGGGGGCTGCAGGAGCAGCTGTGCTTTGTGCGGCGGCTTGGCCAGCGAAGGCCACGGCAACAGTCATCAGGGCGGCGGCGTGTACTGAAGTAAATTTCATTTGGGGTTCCGAAGGGTTGAGAATTTGTAGCAGTGCAGCAGCACTTTTCGTGCCATGTGTGCACTAATGCGCGGCGGCGCGAGTCTACCTTTTGTTGCCCTGCCGCGTTAACTAATCTGTTACAAAAGCCAAATGCGCACCGAATGATGCGCAGCAGTTAGTTCTTGCACCAAAACAAGGCGGCACTGCCCCTTAACCAGTTTGTGCACCGTTTTAATGCACTAATCACCAAGGTTTATTGTGAGTTTATCTATTGTGCTGAGCCGTGCGTTACTGGGTTTAGCAGCCCACCCTGTGTGTGTTGAGGTTCACTTAGCCAACGGGCTGCCGAGTTTTACGCTGGTCGGGTTGGCTGAAACTGAAGTCAAAGAAGCCAGAGAGCGGGTGCGCTCGGCTATTCAAAACTCGGGGTTGGAGTTTCCGGGCAACAAACGCATTACCGTTAATTTAGCGCCGGCCGACTTGCCCAAAGATTCTGGCCGTTTCGACCTGCCGATTGCCCTCGGTATTTTGGCCGCCAGCGGCCAGCTCGACGCCAAAAAGATGATGGGCTACGAGTTTGCGGGCGAGCTGTCGTTAGGCGGTGATGTGCGGCCGGTTCGCGGGGCACTAGCCATGAGCATGGCGCTGGCCACTCAGGCTACCGCATCTAAGGGCGAAACACCGCGGTTAGTCCTGCCCGAAGGCAGTGCGCAAGAAGCTGCGCTGGTGCCCGGCGCCAAGGTGTACCGCGCGCTGCATTTGCTGGACGTGGTGCGCCAGTTTTTACCTGGCGACGCAGTGCCAGACGATTTGCCAGGCTGGCAACGCATTGAGCCCAGCCCGCGCGAATTGCCCGTCGGCTATGCCGACATGGCCGACGTTAAAGGCCAGGCGGCAGCACGGCGCGCGCTTGAAATTGCCGCCGCCGGCGGCCACAGCGTGCTGATGGTGGGCGCGCCGGGCTCGGGCAAATCGATGTTGGCGCAGCGCTTTGCTGGCCTGTTGCCCAGCATGAGCACGGAAGAGGCACTTGAAAGCGCGGCCATCGCATCATTAACCGGGCGCTTTGACATGGCGCGCTGGGGCCAGCGGCCCACTTGCTCGCCGCACCACACGGCCAGCGCTGTAGCGTTGGTGGGTGGCGGATCTCCGCCGCGGCCAGGTGAAATATCGCTTGCACACCGCGGCGTTTTATTTTTAGACGAGCTGCCGGAATTTCCCCGCGCCGCGCTTGAGGCACTGCGCGAGCCGCTGGAGTCCGGCACCATCACCATTTCACGCGCAGCGCACCGCGCTGAATTCCCTTCGCGTTTTCAGTTAATCGCCGCGATGAATCCTTGCCCCTGCGGCTATTTGGGCTCCGCCTTGCGAAGTTGCCGCTGCTCACCCGATCAAGTTGCCCGCTACCAAGGCAAATTAAGCGGCCCGCTGCTCGACCGCATTGACCTGCACATCGAAGTCGGCGCACTGGCTGCAGATGCATTGATCAACACCCCGCCGGGCGAAAGTACCGAGGCGATTCGGCTGCGGGTGGCCAACGCCAGAGAACGCGCCATGACTCGGCAAGGCCACGCCAACCAGGCACTGTATGGGCAAGCCATTGACGAGCAATGCAAACTTGACGCAGCAACAGCCAAGTTTTTAAACCTGGCTGCTACGCGCTTGGGCTGGTCGGGCCGCAGCATTCACCGCTGCTTGAAAGTGGCGCGCACTATTTCTGATTTAACTGGCGCTCAAAATGTGCAACTGACTCACGTGGCAGAAGCCATTCAGTACCGCCGAGCTCTAAAAAGCCATTGAGCCCGCTTTAAGCGGGCAACTCGTTTTTAATAATTGGGTTGCTGGTTTTGTTGCTGCGGCAAGCGAGTGCGCTGTATGACTGGGGCTGGTGCGTTGTACACAGCGCCCTCGTTTCCTCCGCCATTGCCGCGAATGGTGGATCCATCCACCGTCACTTTGCTGCCCACGCTGGGCGGCTGCGCAACTTCAATTGTGCGGCGCGAGCCGTCGTCCATGCGAACGCCGACTTGGTAAACCGTTTCCTTGCGCACATTGCGCTCAATGGCGTTGCCTGCAAAGCCGCCGCCTACCGCACCGATGATGGTGGCAGCAATGCGGCCATTGCCGCGGCCCACTTGATTACCCAACACAGCCCCAGCTACGCCGCCAGCAACTGCGCCCACACCGGGGCCATCAGGCTTGGTGGTGCGCTGAACCGCCGTTACCGACTCTACCGAGCCGCACGTTGCGCACACTTGCATCACAACAGGTGTGGGTGCGGGGTTTACTGAAGGTGCAGGTGCCGTGCCTGCATAACTTGGCGCGGGCGCAGGTCGCGGCGCGGCTTTGACTACTTTTTTGGCGGGCGCAGGGGCTGGTTTTGCAGGCGCGGCAACCGGCTTTTCGCTCAGGTCATCGGCAACGCCAATAGAAGCGGAACTGGCAGCGGCCAAGGGCAACGCTGCGGCTGGCGCAACCAATGCCACGGGTGCAAGCGGGGAAAGAGGGGCGACAGGCGAACGTGCGCCTTGTTGATAAAGCATGGTGCCGCCCATGGCCAGCACAGCGGCCCCCAGCAGGCCAACGGCTGCCCATAAAGGTTTAGCGGCGGTTGAACCAGATTGACCGGTTTGGCCAGGTTGCAAAACGTCAACAGCTGTAGTCATGGCGAGCGCCCTTCCGAGTTAGTGATGAGCTTTCAACGCCCCACACCGACCAAAAGAACACAGCCAACGCGCAGTGAGGCGTAAAGTCCCGTGTCATTTTGTAAAACGGATGCGCAAAGTTTCACTGCCGCGTTGGCGAGGTTCACCAAGCCAACGCCACCCCCAAGGTTACAAATTAGGCGCCAACAAACGCGACAGCGCTTCGGCTTCTTCGCCGCGCCGCTTGGCCAAGTCTTGCAACTGATCGTCACCAATTTTGCCGACGTTAAAGTAAGTGCCGTCGGGGTGGCTGAGCATAAAACCGCTCACGCTGGCTGCTGGGGTCATGGCCAGACTTTCAGTCAAGGCCATGCCTATGTCGGCCGCGCCCAGCAATTCAAACATGTCCTTTTTGGCGCTGTGATCAGGGCACGCGGGGTAA
>JANMWH010000226.1:0-1515 GCA_031393945.1 Polaromonas sp.
GACTGGCCATGCCAGTTCGATGCGCCGCAGCATGTTGCGGTTCATCCAGTCGGCGCTTGACAATAAAAGTGTTTCTTCGCTGCCGCTGCGAAAGTAAAACACCCGCGAATGCTCTAAAAAACGCCCAATCACCGACCGCACGCGAATGTTGTCGGTGATGCCCGGCACTTGCGCAGGCAGCATGCAAGCGCCTCGCACAATGAGATGAATTTTCACGCCGCACTGGCCCGCTTTCACCAACGAGAGCATCAAAGCTTCGTCAGTCAACGCATTCATTTTGGCTACGATTCGCGTGTCTTTTCCAGAGCGTGCGGCCAGTCCCAGCGCGTCTATTTTCTCAATCAGCTTGCGCTGCAATTGAAACGGTGCCATCAGCAAGTGATGCAACTTGGGCAACTTGCTTTGGCTGGCCAAGTGAACAAATACGTTGTCCATGTCCAGTGTCAACAATGGCTCGGCTGTCAGGTAGCTGACGTCGGTGTACAGCCGCGCAGTGCGAGGGTTGTAGTTGCCAGTAGACAAATGCCCATAGCGCACCAGCTGGCGTCCTTCACGGCGGGTAACCAGCAGCATTTTTGCGTGGGTTTTCAGGCCGACCACGCCGTACACCACCTGCGCGCCAATCGACTCCAGCATCTCGGCCCAGTTAATGTTCGCTTCTTCATCAAAGCGCGCCTTCAATTCCACCACTACGGTAACTTCTTTGCCGCGCCGCACTGCTTCGCGCAGCAACAACATCAACTCTGAATCAGTGCCCGTGCGGTAAATGGTTTGTTTGATGGCCAGTACCTGCGGGTCATTCACAGCTTCGCGCAAAAAAGCCAGCACGCCGTCAAAGCTCTCAAACGGCTGGTGTATGGACACATCACCTTGCTTGAGCCGTTCAAAAAAAGATTGCCCCTGCACCAGCTGGGTTGGGTAGCAAGCGTTGTAAGTTGGAAATAGCAGCTTTGGGTCGTTGACCAGGTCCACAATCTGCGTTAGCCGCACCAGGTTAACCGGGCCATGTACGCGGTACAAAGCCAGCTCGGGCAGATTAAATTGTTTAAGTAAAAACGAAGATAAATACTCCGAGCAACCGGCTGACACTTCCAGCCGCACGGCTTGCCCATAATGGCGCTGCTCAAGCCCTTGGCGCAGGGCGGTGCGCAGGTTCTGCACGTCGTCTTCATCCACCGCCAGATCAGAGTGCCGCGTAACCCGGAACTGCGAAAACTGCCCTACCGCCCGACCCGGAAAGAGCTCTGCCAGGTGCGCTCTGATCACACTCGATAGCGAAACGTAAAAAGAGTTTTTGCCGGCGTGGCGGCTTGGCATGTGAATAAAGCGCGGCAAAACCCGCGGCACTTTGACAATAGCGATGTCGTTCTCGCGGCCAAATGCGTCGAGTCCGCTCAAGCGAACAATAAAGTTCAGCGACTTGTTGGCAACTTGCGGAAATGGATGCGAAGGGTCAAGCCCGACGGGTATGAGCAAAGGCCGAACTTCTTTTTCAAAATACGCCTTAACCCAACG
>JANMWH010000260.1:0-3058 GCA_031393945.1 Polaromonas sp.
GTCAGGGCGTTCATGTCGTAGCGCTCGCCATTAGCCGTCAGCCGCCCGTGAAAGCGCGGGCCGTACCAAGACGCGCCGCCGCGCTCGAGTTCAAGCTCTGTATTGGCGGTGTAGCGGCTCGTTTGCGGCGCGTCGTTTGACGGCGTCGCTGCAGGTAATTCAATTGCTGAGTCTGCCTTTACAGCTGGTGCTGCGGCAGGTTTCGGAGCGGTAGTTGCGATGGAGCCGCTCGGGCTGACCGGCGGCACAGTCGAGCATGCAACCAGACCAGCCGCGCTGGCGATCACCACCCACCTGAAAAAACGCAATGTCAGCATATGAACCATTGCAATCAGGCGTTCAGAGCGGCTGCAGTCGCTGCACCACTTCGAGCGTAGGGGCGCTTTGGTTCATGCTGTAGAAGTGCAAACCGGGCACCCCGCCGTTGCGCAGCTGGTCGCACAAATCAGTTGTTACGTCTAAACCGAAGCTCTTGATTGACGCCGCGTCGTCGCCAAAACCCTGCAAGCGCAGGCGAATCCAGCGCGGAACTTCTGCACCGCAGGCGTCTGAAAAGCGCAGCAATTGGGACGAATTGGTGATTGGCATGATTCCGGGTACTACGGGCACGTCCACACCGAGTTTGAACGCGTCGTCAACAAATCTGAAGTACGCGTCAGAATTAAAAAAGTATTGCGTGATGGCTGAGTCGGCGCCTGCTTTTACCTTGGTGACGTAAGCTTTCAAGTCATCGTCAGCTGACTTGGCCTGCGGGTGAACTTCTGGGTAGGCGCCCACTTCAATGTGAAAGGCGTCCGCAGTTTCTGAGCGGATAAACGCCACCAGATCACTGGCGTAATGAAACTCTCCACCGCCGCCGTAGCCACTGGGCAAATCGCCGCGCAGCGCCACCAGGCGTTTAACGCCCATGGCTTGCAACGTGGCCAACTGCTCGCGCACGGCGGCTTTGGTTGCGCCCACACATGAGAAATGGCACGCCGCTTCAACGCCCTCGGCCAAAATTGCGCCGACGGTATTGAACGTGCCGTCTTGCGTCGAGCCACCGGCACCAAAAGTGACTGAGCAAAACTCGGGCTTGAGTGCATAAAGCGCCTGGCGCGTGGCGCGGAGCTTTTCAGCGCCCTCTGGCGTTTTAGGCGGGAAAAACTCGATGCTTATCGGAAGCGCTGTCTTGGTTAAGGTGTTGGTCATGGTCATCAACAATTATTCTTTTCGCTTGCGCCGCGCCGGGCCGTGCTGGCCCGCGTGGGCTTCTTCAGAATCCTCATGTGCAGCGTGCAGCGCGCGAGTTTCAGCTCTGGGGGTGCGTTTGACGACTCTGCGCGGTGGCGCTGCGGGCAACGGCTTGTCATCGATGGCTGCGTTGCTGCCTTTTTTGCCATGAATAAAAAACTCTCGGTTGCCGTCACCACCGTCGATGCTGGACTGCATCCAGCCGAGAACTGCAATACCTAGCTCAGCGCAGCAGTCGCGCAAGCGCTTTTCAACAAATTCAAAATGCGCGGCATCGCGCACAATGCCGCCCTTGCCAATTTGGCCGGGTTGCAGTTCAAACTGCGGTTTGACCAGCATCAGCAAATGGCCCTCGGCTTTGAGCAAACGCACGACTGCTGGCAGCACCAGCGTCAAGGAAATGAAAGACAAGTCGCCTGTTAAAAAATCGAATAGTGGGTCAATTTCTGGCTCATTTTCAGCATCAAACTCACCTGTAGCCGAATAAATACGGGCGCAAGCAGCTATTAATTCAGGAGCGGTTATTGACCGCGCATTGATGCCTTCCAGGCACACGACACGCTCGTCTTCACGCATCGACGCATGCAGCTGGCCATGACCCACATCGACACCTACCACCTGCGCAGCGCCGTGCTGCAGCAGGCAATCGGTAAAACCGCCGGTCGACTGGCCAATATCCAGGCAGCGCAGGCCTGTCACATCAAGGCCGGTGGCTTTCAATGCGCCTTCGAGCTTCAAGCCGCCGCGCGAGATGTATTTGGCCTCGGTGTTGTCCAGCACTTCAACGTCTGCCGCGTCAGCAATTTCATCGCCGTTTTTAGCGACTCGTTTCCAGGGCGCAGCAACTTCAGCTTCATCGACCACCACGCGCCATTGCACGCCAGCCGCTATCAGGCGCTGGGCTTGGGAGCGGGTAGTGGCAAAGCCGTGTTCGACGAGGAAGAGGTCAGCGCGCATGGGGGTCTTGTTTTATCTCCCTCTCCCGCCGGGAGAGGGTTGGGGTGAGGGGTTTACAAATTAAAGCATGGTGCAAGAATTTACACCGCTAGCCCTAACCCCCGCCCTCTCCCAGGGGGAGAGGGAGTCGTACCATTAATAACGGTATGCGTTAGCCTTGTACGGACCGGCCTTATTCACACCAATATAGTCAGCCTGCTCCTGGCTCATTTCGGTCAGCATTGCGCCAACTTTCTTGAGGTGCAAACGGGCTACTTTTTCGTCCAGGTGCTTTGGCAACACGTAAACTTCGCCAACCTTGTAGTCAGCTTGCTTGGTGTAGAGTTCGATTTGTGCCAGCACCTGGTTGGCAAAGCTGGACGACATCACAAAGCTTGGGTGGCCCGTGCCGCAGCCCAGGTTAACCAGGCGGCCTTTGGCCAGCATGATGATGCGTTTGCCGTCCGGGAAAATCACGTGGTCGACTTGCGGCTTGATCTCTTCCCAAGTGCATTTCTCAAGTGACACGACATCGATTTCATTGTCAAAGTGGCCAATGTTGCAAACGATGGCCTGGTCTTTCATGGCGGCCATGTGTGCGTATGTGATGACGTTTTTGTTGCCGGTGGCGGACACAAAAATGTCGCACTTGTCAGCGGCGTATTCCATCGTCACGACTTTGTAGCCTTCCATCGCAGCTTGCAGCGCGTTGATCGGGTCGATCTCAGTTACCCACACTTGTGCGCTCAGGGCGCGCAGTGCTTGGGCTGAGCCCTTGCCCACGTCGCCGTAACCAGCAACCACAGCAACTTTGCCAGCAATCATCACGTCGGTGGCGCGCTTGACAGCGTCAACCAGCGACTCGCGGCAGCCGTACAGGTTGTCGAAT
>JANMWH010000281.1:0-1779 GCA_031393945.1 Polaromonas sp.
CGAATTTGAAATTTCGCCCGGCGACGGCGCGTTTTACGGCCCCAAAATTGAATACACGCTGAAAGACGCAATCGGCCGGCAGTGGCAATGCGGCACCATGCAGGTTGACTTTTCGATGCCCGAGCGACTCGATGCTGAATATGTAGGCGAAGACGGCGCGCGCCATCGGCCGGTCATGTTGCACCGCGCCATTGTTGGCAGCCTTGAGCGTTTTATCGGTATTTTGATTGAAGAACATGCCGGCGCGCTGCCGACCTGGCTCGCGCCGCAGCAGGTCTCAGTCCTCAATATCACCGATTCCCAGGCGGAATACGCCCGCGAAGTTGCTAAAACGCTGCAAAATCAAGGGCTTAGGGTCAACTTAGACCTGCGCAATGAGAAAATTACGTATAAAATACGGGAGCATTCGATGCAAAAGCTTCCTTATATCCTTGTCGTAGGCGATAAAGAGATGGCAGCCGGAGCAGTTGCAGTGCGCGCCCGGGGTAACAAAGACCTTGGAGCAATGCCTCTTGAAGCGTTTGCCAAGCAAATAGCCTCAGACATTGCACAAAAATTGTCGTAATGAGCCTGATTTCTCACCATTTTGATGATGCATCAGTCTTGTCGATTAGACACGGGCGCTGGCAGCTATAGCTTTTATAGCAGAATTTAAAGGACATTGACCATCGCTACTGAATTTCGTGACCGTCGCCAACGCGAAGAACGCAAGCACCGCTTGAACCGTGAAATCATGGCCCCCGAAGTACGACTCTCGGGCGTCGACAACGAGCCGCTGGGTGTTGTCACCATCATGGACGCCCTTCGGTTAGCCGGAGAAGCTGACGTAGACCTGGTAGAAATCTCGCCGACGGCTGTGCCGCCGGTTTGCAGATTGATGGACTACGGCAAATTCAAGTATGCTGAGCAAAAGAAGGCGGCGGAAGCGAAATCGAAGCAAAAAGTCATTGAGATCAAAGAGATCAAGTTTCGCCCAGGCACCGATGATGGTGACTACAACATCAAAGTGCGCAACATCAAGCGCTTTTTGGATGAAGGCGACAAGTGCAAGATCACGCTGCGCTTTCGGGGCCGCGAGATTACGCACCAGGAACTGGGCTTGGCCCTGCTGGCGCGTATTAGGGACGAGTTGGCAGATTTGATAGTTGTTGAGCAGTTTCCTAAGCTAGAAGGCAGGCAGATGGTCATGATGATCGCGCCAGGCCGCAAAAAGCCAGCGAGTGGCGGCGGGGGAGGTGGTGGTGCTGCAAAGCCGGTAGCTGAATCAGCGCCAGCAGCGGTGGCGGTTACGCAAGTAGTTGCGCCAGAGCCGACAGAAAAAGTTTAAGGGGAAGCCGTAAGGCGCTCCTGTAAAAGTCAGCACAACTCTCGTTGAGCAGGCTTTTTAAAAGTAGAAAAGTTAAATTTTCTGCGCCTGAAGTAGCAAAGTAAAATTTGTTGCTTCATAAGCGGATGAGCCTTAAAACTCGCTGCTTAACAAGTGTCTCGGGGCCATCAAGGTTGCAAGTAGTTTGCAAACGCCTCACGAGCACAAATAAAAGGGGAGCATCTAATGCCCAAAATGAAGACCAAGAGCGGCGCTAAAAAGCGTTTCCGCGTTCGTCCAGGTGGCACCGTCAAGCGCGGCCAAGCCTTCAAACGTCACATTCTGACCAAGAAGACCACCAAAAACAAACGTCACCTGCGTGGATCAACAGCTGTTCATGAGACCAATATGGGTCACATGGCGCAGATGTTGCCAGGCCGTGGTATTTAATTTAACGACGAACAAGGAGTAAT
>JANMWH010000287.1:0-3029 GCA_031393945.1 Polaromonas sp.
CGCCCTGAATCGCTTCAGACACGTCCGCATCCTCGCGGCCAATCAACCGCGAGCCGGTTTCCACCACCGTCACCCGGCTGCCAAAGCGCCGGTACATCTGCGCAAATTCCAGGCCAATGTAGCTGCCGCCCACCACAATCAGGTGCTCCGGCAACTCTTTGAGGTGCATGATGCGGGCGTTGTTCAGGTGCGGCACATCAGCAATGCCCGGCATGTCTGGCTCAGCCGCCCGCCCGCCCACGTTGATAAAAATGCGCGGCGCTTCAAGCTCGCGCGTGCCTACCCTCACCGTGTGCGGGCCGCTGAAGCTGGCCTGCCCTTCCAGCACAGTCACATTCTTGGCACCGTCCAGCCAGGCGCGCACTCCGCTGCTGGACTGCTGCACCAGCTTGTCTTTGCGCGCCATCACCCGCGCCATGTCTACCCGCACCGGCGCATCAAGCATTACGCCAAAGTCGCTCGCATGGCGCGCCACATGCGCCACCCGCGCACTGGCCACCATCGTCTTGGTGGGCACGCAACCGTTGTTGACGCAGGTGCCGCCAAAATGATGACGCTCAATCAGCGCTGTCTTCAGCCCCTGCTTGCCGCACCGCACAGCCAGCGCAGGGCCAGCCTGGCCCGCGCCAATCACAATCACATCGAATTTCTCAACCATGGTGTTTCCTTTTCATCGGCTGTTTTTGCACACCAGCCATCAACCCTGAACTTCACCATTTAACTTGACTTGGCCCGAATACACAATCAGCGCACACGCCGTATCAATGGCGGCCACGCAGTGCTTTAATTCAGTATTATTTTGATAGCTACTCGCGCCCGTATTTATTGGGCTACAGGCCGAAAATGCAGATAAAAAGGGCTATTTTTGATCTAAAACACCCTGCTACGCCACACCTGAAAAATAAACGCGTTGCCGGCTTTGCGCGCCGTCGCCGAAATACTTTTTCCACCAGCTGCCACTCACGTCAAGGTGCTTAAATTCAAGGCTGCCACCAGACCCGCTAAAGGCGAGCCAGTCCCTGAAGGCGTAGTGGTTCCATAGCCGCATGTATTCGGTCAGGTAAATATCGGCGACGCGGGCGTTGCCGCGAATCACCAGCATATTTTCATCATTGCTGGTAGTGGATGCTTCGCTGAAATTAGCTGACCCGGTGATAACAATGGGGTCATTGCCCAGCGGGTTAATCAGCATGAACTTGGTGTGAATAAATTGCACATGACTGTTCAGCCCAGTCAGTTTTTCGCTCAGCCACCTGTCAAATGCGTTGGTTGATATTTTGTTGCCCACGGCTATGCGGTTTTCTACCTGCTTGCGAATGTTGACCATCTCTTGCGTCGCGGCATCCTTATTTTCTTTACTCACGCCGGGGCTAAGCAATTTGTCCATCAACGCGTAGCGCAGCGGCGCTGCACCTGATTTAAACGCCTCTTTAAATTGCTTGCCCATGCCAAACGGAAAGGTCATGAACAAGCCTTGCTGGGCCTCAAGCGCCAGCTTGGCATACCAGTCCAAGGCCTCAATGGACGGTTGCGGGCTGAAGATACAAGTCGTGCCTTTGTTGGGCAAGTCAGTGGGCAATTGGTTGAATTCGGCCAGCGCTTGCTTAAGCAAAGCATGGTCAGGATTTTTAGCAAGCAAGTCCCAGCACTTTAAATACTTGCCTGCCACCACGGCGTTGTCGACCACATGCACCACGTTCGACTGCCCAAAAACGCCACCTTTAGAAAAGTTGGTTGAGCCGGTCAGCACGGCCACGGGTTTGCTGTTTTTAAGCAGCACGACAAATTTATTGTGCGCAATCGGCGGTTTTTTAACGTCTGCTCGGGTCACCCGCTCTTTGCAAAGCGACTTCACGCGGGCTTTTGCTGCGGTTTCGCGGTTAGGGTCCCGCGGAAAGACAACGCCCTGCTCGTCTGGCGGGTTGTCACTTGCGTCGTACAAACAAGTGACTGCCGCGCCGCGACCGCGTGCTGCTTTGAGCGCATCAGCAAACGGCGCAAGCCGAAATTCGTAAGCCGCGACGCGTATGCCGTAGCCCTTACCTTTTGCCCGCGACAGAAAGCCAAGAATCGCCTCGTTTGCCCCCCTAGACAACCACGCCCAGCGCGGATCATCATCAGGCGCGTCCTCAAGCTTGGCGTCTTTACCAAACCGCCGCGCGTATTCTTGCGATGCCGCCGCACCGCGATTAAAGTGCACGTCGTGGTCCCCACCTGCTGCAGATTCTGTTGCCACGCTTACATCAACGGTTTTGAATTTTTTCAACGCGATTGGCGTGCCCTTCAGTGCCTCAATGCGGTACGTGTAGCGGTGGTCTGGCTTTGCGGTGAAGTCAGACCAGGTAAACCCCTGAATCGGGTGCTTGTTGGTCGGGTACTTGGCCCCCGCAGCAAAGCCGGGGTCAGTCGCCTCAAACGTTTTCATGCCTTCCATCCAGTAGGCTTCGCCCTCAGTGTGGTCGGTGCGGTGAATGGCAAAACCCATGTGGCCAACGCAGGCCGCCGCTTTCATGTTCATGGCCAGCAGCACCACATGGGTGCCGGCGATGGCCCGAACGGTTAACCCTTGGCTCGATTGGGTCACTCGCATGACTGTCTCCTTCGATCAAGAAAGGCCAATTCGCTTGGCCTGAAGCGGTTTGCTGATTAACGCGGCTGGCAGCGCTCGGTGAACAGTGTGGCTACTTTTGCAATTGAAAACTTCGCGTTCTTATTTTTGACCGGGCTTGTTATGCAATATTTAACTTCATTATTAAGTTGCTGCCAATACGGGTCCGAAATCAAGTCAAATATCCCCCCCCCCGTTGCAGCGCAGTTGCGATTGGTATTATTTTTATAGCTGCTCCCGCCCATATCAATTGGGCTACAGGCCTAAACGATGCTTGAAAAGAGCCATTTTTAACGGTTCTAGACCAAAAACGCTTCAACCGAGTTTTTGAACCGACACAACGCGACTGCTTACCCAATATAGGGCTGGGCTATAGTTATTTGTGCGTATTGAACCCCTGAAAAACCACCTGCATCGCCTA
>JANMWH010000291.1:0-8117 GCA_031393945.1 Polaromonas sp.
CAATCATTCTGATAAGTTCATCCATGGTTTGCCTCTGCCGTGCGACCACCATCAAACCGCTGGTGTCTTTGTCTAGCCGGTGCACAATGCCGGCCCTCGGCAACAGCATTGCCTTTGCGTCGCGCGCTAAAAGACCGTTGAGCAGCGTACCGCTCCAATTGCCGGGAGCAGGATGAACCACCAAACCGGCTGGCTTGTTAACTACCAGTAAAAAGTCATCTTCATAAACCACGTCAAGGGACATTGCCTCGGGTTTGAATGCCTGGCTTTGGGGTGTTGGCTTTAGCTCAACGTTCAAGGCATCGCCAGCTTTTACTTTTGCAGAGGCTTTGGTTTGCAAAATGCCGTTGACGTTTACCGAACCGCACAGAATCAGCTGCTGAAGATAGCTGCGTGAAAATTCAGGCACTGCCACAGCCAAAGCACGGTCAAGCCTTTGCGCATGCAGCTCTACCGGCACAGAAACACGGCGCAACTCAACGGCAGACAACTCAACCCAGCCGTCTGCGGAGTCTTGATCGACTTGCGCAGAACCACTTTGCGGTGTGGCGCTAGATATAATTGGGTGATCGATTGCGGGTTCAGTCATATCTAAAGGTTAGCGGCCATGTTCACTTGTAAATTATCGGTTCTTCTGAAAAGACCAGCGCCTGCCTTGGCGGTAATCGGTTTTGGGTTGGCATTGACTGCCTGTTCAACGGCACCCGTGGATCCCACCGGCAACTGGAGTCCCAACAAGCTTTACGCAGAAGCCAAGGAAGAAGCCAGTTCGGGCTCTTACGATAAAGCCATTCCGCTTTTTGAAAAATTGGAAGGCCGAGCTGCTGGCACTCCCTTAGCGCAACAAGCTCAACTTGAAAAGGCCTACGCGCAATTCAAGGGCGGCGAGCAACTGCAAGCAGTGGCGACTCTGGACAGATTCATTCGGCTCCACCCTGCAAGCCCGGCGCTGGACTACGCGATGTACCTCAAGGGCGTGGTGAACTTTAACGACAACTTGGGGCTCTTTGGTTCAATGACGCGGCAAGACCTGTCGGAGCGAGATCAAAAAGCAGCCAAAGAGTCTTTTGAATCATTTAAAGAGTTGGCTACGCGGTTCCCCGATTCACGCTATACCCCTGACGCCCGGCTTCGCATGAGCTACACGGTCAATTCGCTTGCGCAATCTGAGGTGCACGTGGCGCGCTACTACTTCAGCCGTGGCGCTTACGTTGCCGCCATCAATCGAGCGCAAACCGCGATTGCTGAATACCGCAACGTGCCGGCACTTGAAGAGGCGGCTTACATCATTTACAAATCGTATGACGCTTTGGGAATTGTCCAGCTCCGTGATGATGCCAAACGAGTGCTTGAAACCACCTATCCCAAAAGCGAATTTTTGAGCAAAGGCTTCAGGTCTGTGGACAGTCCTTGGTGGAAGCTTTGGTGAGCTCGCTCAGCATTTCGACCAGCTCTTGTTCAGACTTCAATAACCGCATCGGCGGCAGCGCCCTCACCAGCCGTCGGCCATAGCCCATAGTGGCCATTCGGCCGTCACAGATAACCAATACACCCCGGTCTGATTCCCGCCGAATCAAACGACCCGCACCTTGCTTGAGCGACACCACCGCTTCAGGCAAAAAATAGTCATTAAACGCACTTTTGCCCTGCGCCTCAACCGCCTGAGTCCGAGCCTGAACCATGGGATCACCCGGCGGTGGGAAAGGCAGTTTGTCGATTACCAATAGTTGCAGAGCGTCACCAGGAACATCAATACCCTCCCAGAAAGAGGCTGACGCGACCAGCACGCATCCACGATTTCCGTTGGCTCCGGCGTGCCGAAACTTCTCAATCAGCACCCGCTTCGGACTCACGCCCTGAATAAGCACATCAAGCTCACCACTGTCACCCACTAACGATTGCAGCGCCTGCCCAATAATCCGCAATGCCTTAAGCGTAGTGGTCAGCACCATTGTTCGGCCCCCCAGTTGCCGCGCCCATGCGGCAACTGCTTGGGCCACTTTTTGCGAATGATCAGCATCGGCTGGCTTGGGAAGGTTTTGCGGAATGTACAGGGCCGCCTGAGTTGCGTAGTCAAACGGGCTCGCCACTCGCAGCACTTTGGCGTCTTGCAGGCCACACGGCTCAGTAAACCAAGACAATTTCTCGTCGTCGCCCAAAGTTGCTGACGTAAAAATCCATGTCTTTCCGGCCGCCGACTGAGCACCTATCAAACGAGTTTTAACTGCCTCGGCAATGCTTAGAGGCGATTCGGTCAGCCGCAATTGATTCCCCACATCAACCCACCTGACAAAACCGGAAGCGGCCGGGGCCAAAAACCCTTCACAGCGATCAGCTAGCGTCGCCGCTCGGTCGGAAAGTTTTGCAAAATCCGGCGCGATTTCGCTCACCGTCGCAAGCTGGCGATCCAAGTCAACCAAGGCGGCATGCAAATTTTGCAGAGCCGCCGCCCAAGGTTGCGCGCCTATGCCGTCTGGTGCGGTACCCGTCCAGGCCAATTTGGCGCCCATGGCAGGCTGACCCACACACAGGCGAAGCGCACGGGCGGCAAGCTCGCACGAGCCCACCACCGCTTGCCAGTCAACCAACCCCCGCGCAAATCTCAACCCTGCTGCCAACGTGTCGCGGCAAAAATCCAGCAGTTGTCCGGTGCCGAGAAATGTGCCTAAAAACTGAACACCTGTTTCATTGAGCTGGTGCGCCTCGTCAAACATGGCTATTCGGACAGTTGGCAGAAGCTCCGCCATGCCAGACTCGCGGACCGCCATGTCAGCAAAAAAGAGGTGGTGATTGATCACCACAATATCGGCAGCCAGCGCCTCACGGCGGGCAAGATTAACGTGGCAGTCCTTGAACTGTGGACAGGCCGACCCCAAGCAGTTTTCTCGGGTCGATGTCACTAAAGCAATCAACGGCGATTTTTCGTCCAACCCAGGCAGCTCGGCCAAGTCGCCTGCGCGGGTCGTTTTTGACCATATCTCAATTTTGGCGATGGACCGCATAGATGCGGCATCGTCAGCCCTTGGGTCTTGCCGGGCCAAACCCAACCGGTGCAAACACAAGTAACTGGCCCGGCCTTTTAACAACGCTGATTTGACGGGCAAATCGAGCGCCTGCACCAGTCGGGGCAAGTCGCGGCCGAACAATTGGTCTTGCAGGGCTTTTGTCGCAGTTGAGACCAAAATCCTCTCGCCACTTAACAGCGCAGGCACCAAATAAGAAAAGGTTTTGCCGACCCCTGTACTTGCCTCAACAACAAGTACCGTTGCATCATCAATGGCATCTGCAACCGCTATGGCCATTTGCAGCTGACCATCCCGCACCGCAAACTGCTCGGTCGCCCGGGCTAAGGCGCCGTGCGGGGCAAACGCAGCTTCAACTTCAGTGGCCAGCCTCATCAAGCGGGCTCGCGCGGGTCTAGCGACGACTCCAGTTGCGATATTTGATCGCGCAGCTGCAGCCGTTTTTTCTTGAGCCGCCTGAGCATGATCTCGTCTATCGGCACAGCGTGCACGGCGCTGTCAACCAACGCATCAATGTCCGCATGCTCGATCTTCAGATCAATTAGCCTGCGCTCAGGGGAGTGATGGTTAAGGTTTAAATCGTTTGTCACAGCTATGCAGCTTATCGGATAATGTAAAGATATCGCCAGTAAATACCGCGGCCCTGGGCGAACGCGCTCCACTTTATTGAAGGCACTATGTCAAAAAGCTACCGAATCACCGCCGCCACCGGCATCCACAAGGGTGACCGTGACTACCAGCAGGATCAGGTTAGCCTGATTAGCCACCAGCGGGTTGCTGGCTGCCTGCTGGGTATTATTGCCGATGGCATGGGTGGCCGAAGCGGCGGGCGCAAGGCTTCAGACCAGGTCATGATGACAGCCAAGCAGCTGTTTGAGCGTTACGCTCCCGATGGCGACGATACCCGGTCAATGCTCAAACAAATCGTTGACGAGGCGCACACGGTTATTAAATTAACGGCCATCTCAACCGAAGAAGAGCCGCACAGCACGTTAGCCGCGTTTGTCATTAACCCTGGCGGCGAATGCCATTGGGTGCACACCGGAGATTCCCGTATCTATCATTTTCACGGCAGCAAGTTGATGCACCGCACCGTCGACCATTCTTACGTGCAGTCCTTGGTGGACAAAGGTGAAATTACCGACGATGAAGCAAACGTACACCCACAGTCCAACATACTAATGGGCTGCCTGGGCACCGAAGAGCCACCGCCCGTTTCTCATCACCACATCGCCAAGCTGATTGCGGGCGACACTTTAATTGCTTGCAGCGATGGTGTGTGGCACTACTTCAACCCTAGCGAAATTGGGTCGGCTTTGTCAATGCTGTCGCCCAGGGAAGCATCGGAATTTCTGATTCAAAAAGCCAGGTCCCGAGCAAACGGCGGCGGCGACAACTTGTCTTTGGCCATCGTCAAGCTCGAAGCTTTGCCTTAGAGCGTATCAACGCCGCGTCAGGGATTGGGCCTTGACGGCAGGGGCGAAGCCTGTTTTTTGGATTTCTGGGCCTCAAGTTCCAGCCGTTTTTTAGCCTGCCTGGCTTCGGCCTTTTTCTGCTTGGCGGCATATTTTTCAGCTTTACCTGCCATTTGTGCCTGCTTGTTTGACTGGCTGGCTGGCTTTGCAGTTTGACGGTCTTGTCTGCCTTGGGCTGCGGACCCATTTTTGGGCGACGCGGTTGCCGCTGCTGCGGTCTTTATATCGTCGCGTTCAGCTCGGGTTTGCGCTTTTTGAACCGCAACAGCGCGCTCGTTTTGTTGACTAATTTCGGTGGCGACAGAGGCTTTGGCCTCCAGCTTTTGAAGCTGCTCTGCACCCTTTTCCTTTCGCTCCTGGT
This sequence comes from Polaromonas sp., assembly GCA_031393945.1. Taxonomy (GTDB): domain Bacteria; phylum Pseudomonadota; class Gammaproteobacteria; order Burkholderiales; family Burkholderiaceae_C; genus Polaromonas. The sequence goes on from JANMWH010000291.1 coordinate 4,860, forward strand.
CGTTAAGCGCCACCTCCTGGCGCCTCAGATCAGAAACGATTTCAAGGCGCTTGGCCTTCACGTCATCCAGACAATCGTTGACCCAAAACTTTTTGTAGCAAGCCGCGCTTTGCCGATCAAAACCCGCCTGCGCAGCAGCACGCTCAGATGCAATTCGTTGGCGTTCAGGGTTTATGGCCGTCTGCGCAAAGGGCACGCCAATAAGCGCGGCTAAGCCTACAAAAACAATCACTTTTTTCATACCAGTCTTGTGTCTACGCTGCGGCGCTCCAAGGCTAAAAATGTTGCCGACTGCATTTCGTTAAGCCTGGACGCCGTGCGTACAAACTCGTGTGCCAAGGCGCCCTCTGTGTACAACGCTTCAGGCTCGACGGCAGCCGACATCACCAGTTTGACACGCCTGTCGTACAGCACGTCGATAAGCCAGGTAAATCGGCGCGCCTCAGACGCCATACGCATCGGCATGGCAGGTACATCGCTGAGCAATACAGTATGGAACTGGGTGGCAATTTCCAGATAATCATTTTGCGACCTGGGACCACCGCACAGGGTTTGAAAATCAAACCACACAACACCACCCGCTTTTCTGCGCGCGTAAATTTTTCTTGATTCAATTTGCAACACCGGATTTTCGTCGTGTGCCTCGGCAAGCCGCTCAAACGCGTTGAGCATGTTTGCATCAGCATCTTCGCCCAGCGGCGAGTAGTACAAATCAATCTGCTCAAGGGTTTTCTGGCGGTAGTCCACGCCATTGTCGACATTGACAATTTCCAGATGCTCGTTGAGCAGTGCAATCGCTGGCAACACCCTGTCACGATGCATGCCGCCCGGATACAGGTCGTCGGGCTTTAAGTTTGAAGTGGTAACGAAGCCCATACCATGATCAAAAAGTGATGCCAACAACCTGTGCAAAATCATCGCGTCCGTGATGTCCGACACATGAAATTCGTCAAAGCAAATCAACTTGTAGCGCAACGCCATTTGCCGGCCCAGTTCATCAAGAGGGTTAACGGTGCCTTGCAGCTCCCGCAACTCTCGGTGTACTTCGCGCATGAACTCGTGAAAATGCAAGCGGGTTTTACGCCGAATCGGAACTGCGTTATAAAAGCAGTCCATCAAAAAACTTTTACCGCGCCCTACCCCGCCGTACAGGTAAACACCGCGCGGCGTGTCAGGGTGGTGGATGAGTTTTTTGAATGCGTTGGAGCGCTGAATTTTGAATTCCGCCCAATCGTCGGCGCAGCGCTGCAAAACGTCGACCGCCCGAAGCTGCGCGGGATCAGACTTGTAACCTCTGGCGACCAGCTCGGCCTCGTAAGCTAACTTGACATTCAAAGCGCAGGCTTCCCAATACTATTATTTTTGTAGCTGCTTGCGCCTGTATTTATTGGGCTATAAGCTGATTTGATGCCTGAAAACAGCCCAAAATAACTCAAAACAGCGTTGGACGGCATTCAACAGAACAGACAACTCGCGCGCCCGTTAAAAATTAAGGGTTCGCTTGTCTATGGCCAATGCCGCTTCTTTTGTGGCCTCGCTCAAGCTCGGGTGCGCATGACAAATACGCGCAATGTCTTCACTGCTGGCCCTAAACTCCATCGCCACCACGCATTCGGCAATCAACTCGCTCGCCATCGGGCCCACAATGTGAACGCCCAGTATTTCGTCTGTCGCGGCATCCGCCAGCATTTTGACCATGCCCGTGGTGTCACCCATCGCGCGGGCTCGGCCGTTGGCTAAAAACGGGAAAGTACCGGCTTTGTAAGCGCGGCCGGCCGTTTTTAACTGCTCTTCAGTCTGGCCTACCCACGCAATTTCAGGGCTGGTGTAAATCACCCATGGAACGGTATTGAAGTTCACATGCCCATGCTGGCCTGCAATGCGCTCAGCCACGGCAACGCCCTCTTCCTCGGCCTTGTGCGCCAGCATTGGGCCGCGTACCACATCGCCCACCGCCCACACGTTGGCCAAATTGGTTTTGCAGTCCGCATCGACCACAATCGCGCCGCGCTCGTCCAGCGCCAAGCCGACCGCCTCGGGCGCCAAGCCAATGGTGTTGGCGACCCGGCCAATCGAAATCACCAGCTTGTCCACTTCAAGCAATACAGCCTCGCCCTTTGCGCTGGTGTAAGCAACCGAAACGCCTTTTTTGCCGGCTTTGATTTCGCCAACTTTCACGCCCATTTCAATCTTTAAACCTTGCTTGGTAAACGCCTTGTGCGCTTCCTTGGCAATTTGCTGGTCGACCGCACCCAAAAACGTTGGCAAGCCTTCGAGCACCGTCACTTCAGCGCCCAAGCGCCGCCACACAGAGCCCATTTCCAGGCCAATCACACCCGCACCAATCAGGCCCAGCTTTTTAGGAACGCTGGTCATGCGCAGTGCACCGTCGTTAGACAAAATGCTTTCTTCGTCAAACGGCGTGCCCGGCAACGTGCGAGCGTTAGAGCCCGTGGCAACGATGATGTGCTTGCCGCTAATGACTTCCTCAGCCGCGCCCGCCACCTTGATGTCATAGAGGCCGTCTTTGCTCGCAGCAAACGAGGCACGGCCATGAAAGAAAGTCACCTTGTTCTTTTTAAACAAATACAGCACGCCATCGTTGTTTTGCTTGACGACGGTGTCCTTGCGGCCAATCATTTTGGGCATGTCCAGACTCAAGCCAGTAACACCAATGCCGTGGTCAGCAAAATGATGACTGGCTTGCTCAAAGTGCTCTGACGATTGCAGCAAAGCTTTTGAAGGAATACAGCCAACGTTGGTACAAGTGCCGCCCAAAGCCGGGCCGCCCTTGTCGTTTTTCCACTCGTCGATACAGGCCTCGTTAAAGCCCAGTTGCGCTGCACGAATGGCAGCAATGTAGCCGCCTGGGCCGCCGCCGATGACGATGACGTCGAATTGTTTGGACATTGAAGTTTTCCTTTAAATGTCAAACAACAAGCGAGCCGGATCTTCCAGCGCTTCTTTCATTGCGACCAAGCCCAGCACAGCCTCGCGGCCGTCAATGATGCGGTGGTCATAGCTCATGGCGAAATAGTTCATGGGGCGAACTACTACTACGCCGTTTTCAACTACCGCGCGGTCTTTGGTGGCGTGTACGCCCAAAATCGCTGACTGCGGCGGGTTGATGATGGGGGTGGACAGCATCGAGCCAAAGGTGCCGCCGTTGCTGATGGAGAAAGTGCCGCCGGTCATTTCTTCAATGCCCAGCTTGCCGTCACGTGCTTTCACGCCGTATTCAGCAATTTTCTTTTCGAT
>JANMWH010000304.1:0-1899 GCA_031393945.1 Polaromonas sp.
GTGTCGCAGCCCTTGCCCTTGTCCCAGGTGCCGCCGCGCTCGATTTGAAATTCACGCTCGCTCACGTCGTTGATGGTGCAATAACCCGCCACGTAGCCAAGCGCGTCTTTTTGCGAAACGTAGCTGGCGCGTTTGCCAATAACGACGCCCAGCTCTACTTCCCAATCGGTTTTAACCGAGCCTTTGGGCAACATGACGGAGTCGTTCGGGCCTTGAATACAGCTGGTCGCTTTCATGAAAACAATCGGCTCTTTCGGAATCGGCAGGCTAGATTCGACCGCGTGGTCAGCGTAATTCAAGCCAATGGCGATGAACTTGCGCGTGCCGGTTACGGGGCAACCCATGCGCGGCTTGCCTTTGACGAGCGGTAGCTGGTCGGTTTTGATTTTGCGCAGCTTGGCTAACGCCGCATCGCTGAGCTGGGCCGGGCCGATGTCTTGGACATGCGCGCTTAAATCGCGCAGCCTGCCCTCAGCATCGATCAGGCCGGGCTTTTCTTTACCGGGGTTGCCGTAGCGGACGAGTTTCATCGAAATTCCTTTGTGGGCGGTTTGCTAAACGCGCCATTGCGTTGCGTCAGGTGGCGTACGATGGGCGGCTTGATTCCACCGCTGATTGTAATGAAGTAATGATAAATACACTTACACCCCAATATTTACGGGCGCAAGCAGCTACTATTTTAGTAGCGTCTGGCTCGTCTGCACAAGAAGCCGAAACCGTTGCCGCCAACCTGGTCATGGCCAACCTCAGCGGCCACGACTCACACGGCGTGGGCATGCTGCCGCGCTACGTAGATGCAGTGCAAGAAGGCGGGCTGATACCCAACGCCCCGGTGGCAATCGTGCTGGACATCGGCACCATGCTGACCCTGAACGGCCAGCGCGGCTACGGCCAGGTGGTGGGCCTCCAAGCCATGCGTCTGGCCATTGCCCGAGCCAAAACGCACGGCAGCTGCATCATGACGCTGGCTGAAGCCCACCACTTGGGGCGCATTGGCGAGTTTGCTGAAATGGCGGTGGCTCAGGGCTTGGTGGCGCTGCATTTTGTCAACGTCATTTCACGCCCCGTGGTGGCGCCGTGGGGCGGCACCGATGGGCGCTTTGGCACTAATCCGCTGTGCATTGGCATACCCATTGCGGGGCAAGAAGCGTTTGTTTTAGACGTGGCCACCAGCGCCGTGGCACAAGGAAAAATGCGCGTGGCTTTCAACCAGGGCAAGCAAGTCAAGCCCGGCCTGCTGATAGACGAACACGGCCAACCCACCACCGAGCCCGGCGTGGTGGTGGTGCCGCAAGGCAATGGGCTGATGGGCGCGTTAATGACGTTTGGCGAGCACAAGGGCTACGGCCTGGCGGTGGCTTGTGAGCTGCTGGGCGGCGCGTTGAGCGGCGGCGGCACCTGGCACCAGCAACCCACAGCGGCAAACACCAGCCAGCGCGCGGTGAGCAACAGCATGCTGACGGTACTGATTGACCCGGCCAAACTGGGCACGCAGGCGTCGTTTAACCAGCAGGCGGCCCAGTTTATTGACTGGCTGAAGGAAAGCCCGCCCGCTGACGGCGTTGACGCGGTGCAAATCGCTGGCGATTTTGAGCGCGAAAACCGAAAGCAACGCGAGCGCGACGGCATTGCCATTGACGCCAGCACCTGGGCTGAAATTGAGCAGGCCGCTGCCAAAGTCGGTGCCAAGCTGGCCAGCCCAACCTAGACCAGGAACCTAAACCAGCAACTCAGGCGGGCACCTGCTGCACGCTAGCCCCCGCAATGGCAAACACCCGGTCACGCGGCTGGCGCTCAATCGGGTGCATGCCGGTAAAGCTGCCAAAGGCGGGCAGCACGCCGACCGGGTTGCTGACGGCGTCGCCGAGCCAAAAGCACGGCAGCCGCAGCCGGTCGCGG
>JANMWH010000263.1:0-6942 GCA_031393945.1 Polaromonas sp.
TAATCAACAAAATTCGCGAATATTAATTAATAGTTCTAAGCTTGATACTACTTAATCATTGTGACTGTACGCACCGACCAGCGTTTGCAAGTGCGCGCGCTGGCTTTGCTCAAGGTAGGGCACCAGCAAATTCAGCACATGATGCGCGCCGCGCAGCAGAGCTTTTTGCGCATTTTCGGGCTCCAGTGCGTTGCGTGGGTCACGCACGTACTCATAACTTAGCCAGTACGTGAGCACCACCACCATGCTGGTTGCGGTGGCCTCGACCTCTCGCGAATCGATTTTGACTGCACCGGCGCGGCTCATGCCGTCTAGCAGCGCTTTAACCGACCGGGTCTTGTTTTTCAGTACCCACTGAAAATGCGTTTCTAACCGGCGGTTTTTGCTCAGCAAGTCGTTCAAATCGCGGTACAAAAAGCGGTATTGCCAGATCAGCTCAAACAGCGTGTGCATGAAGAACCAGGCGTCTTCCACGTTGCGCACGCCGTCGCTGGCGTTTAAAAGCTCACTCAGGGACTTTTCATAGCGGTCAAACAGCGAGTTAATCAGCTCGTCTTTGGCCGGGTAGTGGTAGTAGAGGTTGCCGGGGCTAATCGACAGCTCGGCAGAAATTAGCGTGGTCGACACATTGGGTTCGCCAAAGCGGTTAAACAGCTCTAGCGTGACTTCCAGTATGCGTTCAGCGGTGCGGCGTGGCGCTTTTTTCACCATAGTCTGTGTCCCTCTTGAAGTTCACACTCTAACCGAGGGCGGCTGCGGCGGTAACTAGGGGTGTCCGCAAGCTGCGATGCTAGGCCACGCGCAAGGCGGCTGGATTGGTGCTGTGGCCTGCTGCGCGGCCGATGGTGCGGCTCAAGTCTTCCATAGACTCTTCCAGCGCAGCTATTGCACGGCCGACTTGCGTGGCGTGCGGCAAGGGCTTGACCAGCTGCCGCTTGGGGTCGTCAAGAACAGCAAAGTTAAGCGACACCCCGTGGCGAGCCAGCTTGGCCGACAGCGACGTTTTGCGCGAGCGCAGCATTTGCCGCGTGCTTTGGTAAGCGTGTTCGGCCATGTGGTGGCGCTGGCGGTAGCTGAAGGTGTTGGCCAAAAACAGCTCGGCATCGCGGTGGTCGGGTTCAAACAGCACGATGTCGGTTTGCGGATAAGCGTTTTCGTAATGCTTCATGCCCAGCTCAAGGCGTGAATGAATCATGGCACGAAAGGTCTGGCTCATCACCGCGGGCAAGCCGCCATCCACAATGCGCGGAATCGACTGGCGATCAAGCGGCAAGCCGCGCCGCATGACCCGCTGGTTCATGCTGAGCGGGGGTACGCGGGTGGCGTCAAACGGCACGAGTGGGTTCAGGCAAAACATCAGGTCAATGCCTTCGTCTAGCGCCACGCCTGCGTGCATGGTTTTTTTCAGCGCGCCATCTACAAAATACTGGTTGTCGATTTCTACCGGCGGAAACAAGCCCGGCAGCGCGGAGCTGGCCTGCACGGCTTTAGAAATCGGCACGTGATCCCAGCCAGGCTGGCCAAACGGCGCGGCGTCACCACTGTCAAGCTGGGTCGCCACCAATGTCAGCTTGGCTTTGAGTTTTCGAAAGTCATTGGTGCGGCCCGGTTTGCTGAAGAACTTGGTTAGCCGCACATCAATTTCATCGTTTGAAAAAATGCCGGTCGGCAGCGCAGGGCCGAGCGCTTCGAGCGCGTTAAGCAACGTTTTGCCGCCAAAGGTGGCGCGCCACAGTGCCGACGCTGCCAGGCTGGGCAGCATGATGGCCCGCCGCAAAAACTCGCCATAGGCCGGCACCATCAGCCAGGCCGGGTCAAACACTTCCGATGGCGCGCCGTCGGTTTCAATAAAGGCGGTGCACAGTTCGCGCGGCGTCATGCCGTTGGCCAGGCCTGCTGCAATAAACCCGCCTGCCGACACGCCGACATAGTGATGCAGATCAGTGAACGTCACGCCGTCTAAAGACTCTTCAAGCGCACACAACGCACCGATTTCGTAAATAGCGCCCAACGGTCCGCCACCGGCCAGTGCCAAGCCGATACGGGGTTTTTTTGATGGGAGGCTACTTTTCAAACTCTTGTTACTTGGCATGGTCTAGGCGTGAAAAAGGGGGCGCTTGCCCCCTGAACTGAAAATTAAATTCGCAAAAATTGCAAAGCTTATCAAGCCGGCTTGCTGGCGGCAGGGCGCTTGGCCGCTTTTTTGGCGACTGGCTTGGCGGCGGTTTTTGCAGGTGCCGTTGCTGCGGCTTTTACGGCTGGTTTTGCCGGGGCTTTGGCAGCAGGCGCCTTGCTCATTTTTTGAACGCTTTTGTTGAGCTCGTCAATACGGGCAATCAAGGCGTCTACGTCTTTGGCTGATGGCACGCCCAGCTTGTTCAGTGCTTTGGCTACGCGGTCTTCAAAAATGTTTTCAAGTTTGTCCCACTGGTGGCCTGCTTTGGACTGAATGTCGCCCGCCATGTTGGCCATTTTGCTGGTGGCTTCAGACAGTTTTTCTTCAGCAACTGCTTGCGTTTTACGTTGAATAGACAGGCCTTCTTTCATCAAGGCTTCAAACACTTTACCGCCGCCTTCTTGCGCTTTTGAAAACGCGCCCAAGCCAGCCAGCCAGATTTGTTGTGCTGATTCTTTCACTGCACCTGCCAGGTGTGGTGCGCCTGCCTTGTCAGCACTCATCTTTTGTAATTTTTTGACCATGGGAGCCTTGATGTAAATGTAAAACTCAACTGTAAGCGCTGGGCAGGCTGGCGTTTAGGTACATGAATCTAGAAAGGCGAGCAAAACGACGCAACTGAGCTCGGCAAATTGGCGGCACAGTTCAGCAGGTGCGGGTATTTGCTTAATAGTAAAGGCTATTGTTTAAGCAAGAATCAAAGGTTGATTTGAGTCCGTCAAGTCACCCCCATCAATTGAGGAAAACGTTCATGCATTATTTCGTCACCGGAGCCACGGGCTTCATCGGCAAACGCTTGTTTAAAAAATTGCTGGAGCGAAAAGGCAGCACGGTTCACTTTTTACTGCGCAAAGAAAGCGCCAGCAAAGCCGCCGCGCTGCGTGAGTATTGGGGCGTAAGCGCTGCTAGAGCCGTGGCTGTGCACGGTGACTTGACCGCCAAAAAATTGGGCGTGAGTGCAGACGATCTTAAAAAACTAAAAGGCGTGGTCGGCCATTTTTATCATTTGGCTGCGGTGTACGACTTGGGTGCCGACGAAGAAAGCCAGATCGCTGTCAACATCGACGGCACGCGCAACACGGTTGAGTTTGCCAAAGCGATTGACGCTGGCCACTTTCACCATGTGTCGTCGATTGCAGCGGCGGGCCTGTACGAAGGCGTGTTTCGGGAAGACATGTTTGAAGAGGCTGAAAACTACGAGCACCCGTACTTCAGAACCAAACACGAAAGCGAAAAAATCGTTCGCAAAGAATGCAAAGTGCCATGGACAGTTTTCCGCCCTGCGATGGTGGTGGGCGACAGTACCACTGGTGAGATGGACAAAATCGACGGCCCGTACTATTTCTTCAAGCTGATTCAGCGCATGCGCCAACTGTTGCCGCCGTGGATGCCGTCGGTGGGCCTCGAAGGTGGGCGGGTCAATATCGTGCCCGTTGACTTCGTGGTCGACGCGCTCGACCACATCAGCCACAAACCGGCTATTGCCAAAAAGTGCTTTCATTTGGTTGACCCGGTGGGCTACCGCGTGGGTGATGTGCTGGACATTTTCAGCAAGGCAGCCCATGCACCCAAGATGAATATTTTCATCAATGCCGCGCTGCTGGGCTTTATTCCAAAAAGCGTTAAAAAAGGCTTGATGGCTTTGGCCCCGGTGCGCCGCGTGCGCGCAGCTGTCATGAAAGATTTGGGCGTGCCCGAAGACATGATGGCCTTCATCAACTACCCCACGCGTTTTGACAGCCGCGACATGACAGCGGCGCTCAAGGGCTCGAACATTGAATGCCCCAACCTGCGCGACTACGCGTGGCGGCTGTGGGACTACTGGGAGCGTCACCTGGACCCGGCGCTGCACGTTGACCGTTCACTCAAAGGCACAGTCGGCGGCAAAGTGGTGCTGGTTACTGGCGGCTCGTCGGGTATTGGTTTGTCTGCGTCTTGCAAGTTTGCCGAGGCGGGCGCCATCACGATTATTTGCGGGCGCGGCGAAGACAAGCTGGCCGAGGCTAAAAAAGAGATCATGGCTTATGCCAAATTGGCGGGCGTAGACGCCAAAGTGTTTACCTACTCCGTTGATATTTCAGACGCTGATGGCTGCGCAGCGTTTACCAAAACGCTTGAAGAAGAGCACGGCGGTGTTGACTTTTTGATCAACAACGCGGGCCGGTCAATTCGCCGCGCCATTGAAGCCAGCTACGACCGTTTTCACGACTACGAGCGCACCATGCAGCTGAACTACTTTGGCTCGCTGCGCGTCACGATGGGCTTGTTGCCGGGAATGGTTGCCAAGCGCAAAGGCCATGTGGTGAACTTGAGCTCCATCAGCGTGCTGGTGAATGCACCGCGCTTTTCTGCGTATGTGGCGTCTAAAGCCGCGCTGGACGCGTGGACAGCCTGCGCCGCCAGCGAGTTTCAAGACCAGGGCATCACGTTCACCACAGTCAACATGCCACTGGTGCGCACCCCCATGACGGCGCCAACCAAAATTTACGACAACATGCCGCTGCTAGACCCGCAAGAAGCCGCCGACATGGTGGTGCGGGCTTGCATTGACAAGCCGGTGCGCGTGGCAACACGTTTGGGCACAACGGTAGAGCTGCTTCATGCCGTGGCCCCGCGCGTGACGCAAATTTTGATGAATACCACCTTCAGGATGTTTCCTGACAGCTCTGCCGCCAAAGGCGTTAAAGGCGAAAAAGGCGACAAAGCGGTCAAGCCGGGCTTGTCAGCAGAAGCAGCAGCCATGGCCGAAATGATGCGCGGCATTCATTTCTGATCTGCCCCGCATGGGGCCTATGGGATAATTTGGTTGCAGCCAACAGGCGCTGCATACCAAGGGTTTTAATGCTTTTAGTTACAGGTGGTGCTGGTTTTATAGGTGCAAACTTTGTGCTTGACTGGCTTGCCCAGTCCGGCGAGGCGGTGGTTAATCTGGACAAGTTGACCTACGCTGGCAATCTTGAAAATTTGGCAACGCTGCAATCTGACCGCCGCCATGTCTTTGTGAACGGCGACATAGGCGATGCAGCGCTGGTCAAGCACCTGTTGGCCACTCACCAGCCTCGCGCCGTCATCAACTTTGCGGCTGAATCGCATGTTGACCGCTCTATTCATGGGCCTGAGGATTTTATTCAAACTAACGTCGTCGGCACCTTTCATTTGCTAGAGGCAGTGCGCGCTTACTGGGGCGGCTTAAATTCCGATGGCCAATCTGCGTTTCGGTTTTTGCATGTTTCTACCGACGAGGTTTACGGCTCGCTTGGGCCCGATGACGCCGCGTTTACCGAAACCCACTCCTACGCACCCAACAGCCCGTATTCAGCCAGCAAAGCGGCCAGCGACCACTTGGTGCGCTCTTATCACCACACCTACGGCTTGCCGGTGTTAACCACCAACTGCAGCAACAACTATGGCCCGCACCACTTTCCTGAAAAGTTGATTCCGCTGATGATCGTCAACGCGCTCGCAGGCAAGCCGCTACCGGTGTACGGCGATGGCCAGCAAATTCGCGACTGGCTGTACGTTAAAGACCATTGCAGCGCCATACGCGAAGTGCTGGCGCGCGGCAAAGTTGGGGAGGTCTACAACGTCGGCGGCTGGAACGAAATGCCCAACATCGACATCGTGCACACGGTGTGCAAGCTGCTAGACGAGCTGCGCCCCAAAGCAGACGGCAAGCCCTACAGCAGCCAGATTGCGTATGTCACCGACCGGCCCGGCCACGACAGGCGCTACGCAATTGACGCCGGCAAAATCGAGCGAGAACTAGGCTGGCGCCCCAGCGAAACCTTTGCCACCGGCATTCGTAAAACAGTGGCCTGGTACTTGGCCAATGCGGCTTGGGTGGCCAATGTGCAAAGCGGCAGCTACCGCGAGTGGGTCAGCAAACAGTACGCCAAGGTATGATAATTTTCATTAAGTACCAACCGGGAGACTGACATGGGTATGACCTGGCAGGAAGTAATTGACAACCCCTACTTACAAAATTTGCCATTCAAAATCGAATTAAGCAAATGGGGCAAAGTTGAAATGAGTCCGGCGTCTAACCTGCACGGACGGCGGCAGGTTGAAATATCTAGCGAACTAAGTAAAAAACGTGGCGGCGTTGTTATTGCCGAATGCAGCATTCAAACCGACGACGGCGTGCGCGTGGCAGATGTGGCTTGGATATCTGACGCGCTTTACGCCCAATTTGGCACGCAAACCCCGTACCCGCAGGCCCCCGAGGTGTGCGTAGAAATTATGTCCCCGAGCAACACTTGGGCTGAAATGCACATGAAGGCCGGCCTGTACCTGAAAGCTGGCGCAAAAGAAGTGTGGATAGAGCCGCTTGAGGGCAAGCGCACCACTATCAAGCCGGACTGACCGCTTTTAACGATTGATGCATTTTTAGTGAAAATTTTATTGTTCGGTAAATATGGTCAGGTCGGCTGGGAACTTCAAAGGAGCCTGGCACCGCTGGGCGAGTTGATTGCGCTGAACCGGCACAGTACTGAATACAACGGCGTACCAGTCAGCGGCGATTTTTTAAACCCCGACGCTTTGGCCAGCACTGTACTGGCGATGCAGCCTGACGTTATCATCAATGCGGCTGCTTACACTGCGGTCGACCAAGCCGAGTCTGACAGCACAAATGCATACACAATTAACGCTCTAGCGCCTACAGCTATTGCGCAAGCAGCTACTAAAATAGGAGCGATGCTGGTTCACTACTCTACCGACTACGTGTTTGACGGCCAGCCCGGCAAACCTTGGATAGAAACCGACAC
>JANMWH010000354.1:0-11201 GCA_031393945.1 Polaromonas sp.
GGCGGCTACAAAGCCTTCAGAGCCGCGCTGGTGGCTGACCTGCCGCAATTAGCCGCACAGTTTGACTACCGCGTAGTTTGCGGCACCACAGGTTCAGGCAAAACGCGCTTGCTGCAAGCCTTGGCAGCTCTTGGCGCGCAGGTGCTCGATTTGGAGGCACTGGCCAACCACCGCTCGTCGGTACTCGGGGTGATTCCCGGCCTGCCTCAGCCCACGCAAAAAGCCTACGACAGTTTGATTTGGGCGGCGCTCAAAAGCTTTGATGCGGCGCGGCCTGTGTACATCGAAAGCGAAAGCAAAAAAGTCGGTAACGTGGCCATACCCGAAGGCTTGATTACCGCCATGCGCGCAGCGCCGTGCTTGCAGCTAGATTTAGGTGAAGACGAGCGGGTTGAGCTACTGCTGGAAGATTACGATTTTTTCGTCAAAGACATCGAGTTTTTCTGCGACCGCTTGGGCGCGCTAACCCAAGCGCGCGGCAAAGAGGTGGTCACAGACTGGCAAACCCGCTCACGTAGGGGCGATGTGGCAAGCGTGGTGCGCGAGCTGCTGGTCAACCACTACGACCCGGTGTACTTGCAATCGATGAAGCGCAACTTTGCGCAATACGCAACGGCCACACCCATTGCACCAGCTAACCGCAGCGTGGCAGCAATGCAAGCGCTGGCCACGCAGATGCTTGCGACTTGAAATAGCTATTAATACAGGAGCTGTTCGCGCCTGTATTTATTGGGCTACAGCCCGAATTAATGCTTATTTAGGCAGTTCTAGGGCTGCGGACTGCCCACCGGGCGCAATCCCAGCACTTTTGCGCCTGAACGCTGGGCTCGGCACCGCGACCGACTCACGCCGGATTGCGCGCAAACTTCAACACGCGCGCATAGGTGTTTACGCCTCGCCCAACTACTTAAAAAAACAGGGCACGGCGCAGCCGCTAGACGAAATGAAAAACCGCCGTGCGCACACGCTGCTGCCTTTTGTCCGCTACGGTACGGGCGCTGGTTGATTTTTTGACACCGCCGGGCTAATAATCAAGACCAGCGTGGCGATTAGCTTTTACACATCGCCGCACCATGAGACTCAACGCTACTAAATTAAGAGCTTCTCGCGCCCAAATTTAGTCGTCTAGAGCATAAAAATACTTATTGCCAAAGTTAAAAACGCTATGACACACATCGAAACCGACTACCTCATCATCGGCGCAGGGGCTGTGGGCTTGGCCTTTGCCGACACGCTGCTGGCTGAAACGGACGAGCACATCACCATCGCCATCATTGACCGGCACGGCAAACCCGGCGGCCACTGGAACGACGCTTACCCATTTGTGGCGCTGCACCAGCCATCGGCTTTTTATGGCGTCAATTCAATGCCGCTGGGCACCAACCGCAAAGACACGTTTGGCTCCAACGCGGGTTGTTATGAGCTTGCCTCGGGCGCTGAAGTCTCTAGCTACTTCGACAAGGTCATGCACCAAACGCTGCTGCCCAGCGGCCGAGTCTGCTACCACCCGATGTGTGACTATGTCGGCGACGGCAAGTTTGTGTCGATCTTGTCCGGACAAGAAACCCAAGTCACCGTGCGCAAAAAAACGGTAGATGCTACCTATTACGGCACCACGGTGCCCAGCACCCACACGCCCAAGTACAAAGTAGCGGACGACGCCTGGCTGGTCACGCCCAGCGGCTTGGCGCAGCTTTGGCAGGGCAAACCACAAGGCAAATCAAGAGGACGACCAAAACATTTCGCCATCCTTGGCGCGGGCAAAACCGCAATGGACGTGGGCGTGTGGCTGATCAATTCAGGCGCGGCGCCCGACAGCATCAGCTGGGTAATGCCACGCGACTCATGGCTGGTTAACCGTTTGACGACGCAACCCGGCATGGAGTTTTTTAACCACGCCATTGGCTCGCAAGCTGAACAGATGGAGGCTTTTGCCAACGCCACATCGCTCGATGATTTGTTTGAAAGACTGGAGGCGTGTGAAGCCATGCTGCGCATTGACTTGGGACACAAACCCAGCATGTTTCATTACGCCACCATGTCCAAAGGCGAGATTGAGGTGCTGCGCAAAATCAAAAATGTAATTCGCTTGGGGCATGTACACGCGGTCGAGCGTGACGAGCTGAGGCTGGCACAAGGCAACGTGGCCCTGGCTCCAGACACCGTATGCATTGACTGTACGGCGTCGGCCGTAGAAAGGCGCCCTGCTTTGCCAATGTTTCAAGGCAACAAATTAACGCTGCAAATGGTGCGCATCCCTCAGCCCGCCTTCAGCGCGGCACTGGTCGCCTATGTAGAGGCGCATTATGAAGACGACGCCACCAAAAACAAACTGTGCACGCCCGTGCCTTTGCCAGATGATTTGCCCAGCTACCCCCGCTCAACCCTGGTCAGCATGATGAACCAGTTTGCGTGGGGCCAAGACAAGGCTTTGCGCAGCTGGATTCACAACTCCCGCCTGGATGGCTTCGGCAAACTCATTGCATCGGTTGACCCGACAGATGGTGAAAAAATGGCGATTTTGGTGAAATTTAAAACCAACGCCAAAGCGGCAGTTGACAATCTGCCCAAGCTAATGGCAAAAGCTGCTGTTTGAATTTACTATGAATACAGGAGCTGCTCGCGCCCGTATTTATTGGGCTGCAGGCACTTTTTTATCCATTTTAGAGCCTTTTTAGAGCCTTTTTAGAGCCTATTAAGTGCCTGCAGTAAGTCTGCGCGTAAGTCATCCACAGCCTCCAGCCCAACCGAAAACCGCACAAACCCGCCGCTGTGCGCCCAGCCCAGCGTGCGCACGGTAGCAATGTCGTACGGCACCACCAAACTCATTGGCCCCGCCCAGCTGTAGCCCAGTTTGAAAAGCTTTAAGCCGTCGCAAAACTTGTCGACTTGTGCTTGGCTTAACTCAGGCTTAAACGCCGCGCTGAACAAACACGCCGCTGCCGTGCAGTCACGCGCCCAAACTTCGTGCCCAGGCGAGCCTGGCAGTGCGGGGTGAAATACCTTGGCAATCTGCGGCTGCGTTTGCATCCATGCGGCCAGCTCACGCGTGGCGGCGTCTTGCGCGGCGTAACGCAGCGCAATTGAATTTAAGCCACGCAAAATCAGTTCTGCATCATTGCCCGCCACACCGTAACCCGTGCGCATATGGCACATGTGCACCAGCTGGTGCAGCGCCGCGTTTTGCGTCACGACTGAGCCCATCAATACATCTGCGCCGCCGCTGGGGTATTTGGTTAAAGCGTGGGCCGAAATGTCAGCGCCCAAGTCAAACGCATTAAACGCAATGCCAGCACCCCAGGTGTTGTCTAGCGCGGTAACGATGCCGCTGGGGTGGCAGTCGGCATGCGCTTTGCACACGGCAACCAACGCAGGCAAGTCAGGAAACTCCAGCGTGATGCTGCCCGGTGCTTCCAGCCACACCAGCCGGGTTTTGGCGCTGAGCTTGGCCGCCAAGTCGGCCGGGTTCATTGAGTCATAAAACCGATGCGTGATGCCCCACGCCGCCAATTCGCCGTTGGCGAAAGCCTTGTTCGGCCCGTACGCGTTGTCGGGTACCAACAGCTCGTCACCCGACTTTAAAAGCGCCATGCCTACCAGCACCACCGCTGCCAAACCGCTGGGCACCAGCGTGCAATATTTACCGCCTTCCAGCGTAGCAATGCGCTCTTCGAGCATGAAAGTAGTGGGCGTGCCGTGCAAGCCGTAGGTGTAGCCGGTTTTGTGCTGCCAGTCGCGCTGGCGCAGCGCCGCAACGCTGGGGAAAATCACCGTTGAGGCGCGGTAAATGGCGGGCGGTATTGATGCAAAACCCGCAGGGCTTTGGTACGGGTGGTGAATTTGCTGGGTTGAAGTATCGGCATGGGCTGGGTTGGTTTTATCGCTCATGCTGCCATGTTAAACGCTGACATCAGCGAGTCGCTGGCGCTTCGGTTTGACCGATCAATTCTTTTGACTCGGCGCACCCGCCTGGCTAAACGCCTTGTTAAAAAAAACAGCCAACTCACCGCCCAACTGTTGCAAAAAGGCCGGCCGGTCAAAACCGGGCGGGTTGGCGCCGACATCGCCGTCGTCAGACGCAATGGGCATGGTGGGCGTGTCCATAAACGCAAAGTGCCAAGCGTTACTGACGGTGTGCAGCTCAAAAGCTGGGGCCTGGCGGGCAATCCAATCAGCATGAAAGCGCTGAACCAAAAACCGGTCAAGTGCAGCGTCGTAAATCGCTGTTGGCACGCGAATGCTGGCCAGTGACTGCGCGCTTAATACCGCGCCCACGGGCGCCAGCGCCACCACAGCGCGCACGCGCGCATCGGCTAGCACCACCATAGCACCGGCTGGCAGTGCTGCGCCTTCGGCCAAGCGGGCTGGGGGCGCACTGCGGCCTACTCCGCAAAAAATCGGGTCGTCACCTCGATTGGCTTCGCAATGCGCAGCCAGGCGCGACACGTCTGGCCGCGCGCCAGCCAGGGCCAGCGCGGTGTAGCCACCGGCTGAATGCCCCAGCACGCCCACGCGCGCACCGCGTGCGTCTTTGGCAATGCGGCCAGCCCACTCAGGGTCGGCCAGCAGCGCATCAATAACGCGGGACACTTGCCGCGGCCGTTGCGTAAGGTAATTGGCAGCGCTGGTTTGCAGCAAACTGCGATCTTGCCAGTTGTCGCCCGGGTGCCGCAACGCTGCAACCAAGTAGCCGTGCTGCGCCAGCGCTTGCGCAAGACTGGTGTGACCCAGTTCAGAGCCGCCCGTGCCGTGGCTGATGACGACAAGGCCTTTAACCGTCGCTTCAGGCGCGCCTTGAACAGCGGCGTTAACGGTAAATGGCCCCATGGCAATTTCCCGCGCGGGCGCCTGCGTAGGGTAGTAGAGCGCCACGCCGATGGGCACATCGCTAGTCTCCGCGCCCGCAACTGTTAGCTGACGCCTACCCGCTTGGCTGGCCCACGCATGCGCGGACACGAGCAGGGTTAAAACGATCAGCGCGATGTAGCGCGGGGACGAAGATAAAGTTGGGCGCATGATAGATTGCCTCGATAGGTGTGGTTTGTATTTTTGGATGGCTGCGAATTGCACAGTCGATAGTGCCCCGCTGGCAAGCGGGCTACAAACACATTGCGACTAAGCGCGCCAAAGACAGCGCCAATGCGCGTCAGCGCACGACGACTGGCACAACGAACTACAAGCGAAAAACAAAAAAGGCCGATCAGGCCCTTTTTTGATGGGTCAGTAGCAGCGCTAACCAACCCTTTAAAGCTTTCACGCTCGGCTCACGGTGGGCAGGGAGCCGTTGTTTGAGCAATGCCTCCCCGCAGTTGGCCAACACCCGCGGTGTCGTCTGGCCCCAGCGTATTTTTGGTGAATGTGCAGCCGTAAGCAGGCGCAGCCACCACAGCCGGCGTGAGCACATCGTCGCCCAGTGGCTTGATGCCGTCGCGCTCCCACTTGATCATGTCGTCAAACGCGGCCACCGACTCCGCGATGGTGAAGTCGCAATGGCTGGCCCCGCGAATAGCGCGCTGCACCAGCCAGGTGCTGTTGCCTTTGGTGGCTACGCGTTTTTGGTAGACCTGCTGCATGCTGAACGGCACAAACAAGTCGCCCAGCGTATGAATGGTGACGACCGGTATTTTGAACTCCCCGTTGATCTTGGGAATCCAGCGCAGCCCGTCAGTGCGAAGGCGATTAGCGTCTGGCGCCGCAGTGAGTTTTTGCGCTAGTGAATTAATAGCGTTTGAGGCAGCTAGATCGCCATCAATGGTGTAGACATACCGGTTGGTGTCCAAAATATTTTTATTCAAAATGCCGGTAATGGTGCCGTCACCGCCGAAGGTGCCGTAAGCAAACGGGAAACTGCCGCCAAACTGCAGTCCTTGCGCAAACATGGGGCGCGGCCCGCCAGTAAGGTTTTGCAAAATCGCAGTGAACTGAGCGCCCTTGGTGCCGTTTGGCACACTAGGAAAAGTGGTGAACAACGTGCCGCGCACCAGCGGCTCAATTTCTGACCATTTGTTGGTGGGGTAGCTGGGCACGCCCGCCACAGCTTGCGCGGCTACTTGTATGGCGGCAAACGTGTCAAACAGTTCGGTGTCACCGGCCACCGCGCACATCGGCACAGCGCCAGCATATTTCACCTTGTTGTTGGCGGTGGCAGCGGCTTCGTCTTCAATGGCGGCGGCGCTGATATGCCCCCCCATTGAAACACCAGTGATGTAAATTTTCGATGGGGTGGCAAGGGTGCGGCCATTTTTGGTGGCAATCTTATTGAACTCAAGCGCCAGCGCGTTGGTGTCTTCAATCCCCGCACGCACGTCGTAATAATTCTTGCTGTAGCTGGACGCCGCCCAGGCGTAGCCGTTTTGAATCAGGTAGCGGCGAATCGAGGGGTTGTTGACCGACAGCACATTGCCGTTTCCAGCAAAACCGTGCGCGTACATCACCAGCTTGCCGTTCCACGCGGCCGGTACTTCAACGCGGTAGCCCGAAACCCCCAGCACACCTGCCCACCGGCTGGTGGTGGCAACGTCTACGGTGTCTGCGGCCTGCGTGCTCATTGGTGCAAACGTGGTGGTTGCCGCATCTGCAGCGCTTACCGCAAATGAATTGCGGCTGTCTTGCTCTCGCAGTTCTTCGGGCACGATTGCAGGGGGCGGCGCAGCGCCACTGACCACTGGTAGCGCGGAATCGCCACCGCCGCAACCTGCAATAAGCGCCGCGCTAGCGACAAGGGCCAAGAGTAATCGGGACTGTAGTTTCATGACGGTGTCTCCTGAAAATATTCAATACCTGCTGGACAGTGAAGCGCTAAAACATCAAATCAGGCAGTGTTAACGGCCTCTTTGTACGCCTTTGCGGAGCATAGGCCTGCGCCTGAAAACACGGCGGGGGTTTACCCGCAACCACGTCTCGCTCGGGACACTTTGCTGAGCCGGACAAGTAAGCACGGCGCGCATCGACGAAGTGTATTTATTTGTAGTCACTTAAAGCCCAATCCTTGGTGCCTGCCGCACTGCTCGCCAACCTGCTAGCGGCAGAAGTCACGGCAACACGGAGCCCAATAAACCCCTGCATTTCCGCGGGCACGCAAGCCAGCGGCAACGTGATGAACTGCGCTTTAGAAAACAGCAAAAGCCAACAGCTTTCAAACCGCCAGATTTCAGTGACCGAAGACCACGGCAGCGTGGAACTGCCAAGCTCAGAAGTGACCGTAAAGCCCGTTTCGTCTGCAACCAGCTCAGCCTGCATCGACGGCATACCGTGCAATTTGGCAAACGCATTGCGGTAATGCACTGCGTACACCGTCGCCGCCAACAACACAGCGACCACAAGCACGGAAGCCAGCACGCCCACCACCCAAGACGAGTCGCCCCGCCACACCAGCCAGGCAAGGCTTGCTGCGACCCAGAGCATCGCGAAGGGTAAACCAACGCCAATTGAGCGACGCCAAAAATTGAATACTGCTTGGCGGAGCAGGCTTTCGGTGTAAATGAGCGTGGTTTGGTGTGGCATTGGGGTACTTTAGTCTGGCCCTATTTGTCCTTGTACGCGAACCACCAGCAGGCCAGCTGCGGCAGGCATTCTTGCACCAACTGCTCAATCAGCTACGCCTGCGCCATGTCCTTGGTTTTTTTGAGCGGGTGGCGCCGAGGGTCTTCGGGCAGTTGCCGCTTGATACGGGCAAAGTTCAGCGGGTGCACTGTACGCATACGCGCCATGCCGCCGTTGATGCCGATCACAACTTGGTCAAAGCGCGGCACAGACAACAGCTTTTGCCCCATCGATGCCCGGACAGGCCACAAGTCGCTGTCTTCTAGCGTTAGCTGCAACGTGTGCTCTGACGTGTCTTCAAGGTAAAGATGGATGCGCTGCTTTTTATCTCGGGGACATGATAACTTTTAGGGGCTAGCTGGGGGTCTAAATCAGACCTGCACTTGCACAAACAACAAACAACAAACACAACATAAGTGTTTGTTGTTTCATGATTTGAATTCCAAACAAATGAAAAAGTGGCTGGAGCAGCACGGCGCCACTTTTCAGCCAGCCTGGCGGTGCTCCCCTGGTTTTTGTGGACACGATTGAACTGAATCCTGAAGGTATCTTGGAGGGGCTTAGATGAGTGAAATTAATCGAAGCCTGACCCCTATTAGCCCTAGCCTTTGCGAGGCTTGATTTTCAAGCGCTGGTCGTACCGTGCAAAACGATTGAAGTGCGGTCCATGATTTTTGTTTTTTTAGTTTAATTGGAGTCTTACCCCGATCGCTCCGCCGAATACCGAACCCGATTACTCGACCCATTTATTCCAGTCGCTAAGCAGCAAACCGTATAGCGCGCTGTCGGTGAGCGCGCCATTGACAACGCAGCTTTCTCGCAAATGCCCTTCCTTTTTGAAGCCGATGCGTTCCAGGCTCTTTGCCGACGCAATATTTCTCGGATCAATGTCGGCCTCGACGCGGTTCAGGGCCAACTCAGAGAATCCGTAGGTCAAAAGCGAGACCAACGCCTCGTTCATGTAGCCGTTGCCCCAAGTACTTGAGTTAAGCCCATATCCAATCTCGGCGCTTCGGCATTCTTCACTAAAGTTAAACAGGGTGCAGATGCCGAGGAGTGATTGATCTTCGACTCGTTCAACGCCTAGACGCAGACGTTTTCCCAGTCCCATTTGCTCTATATCTCGATTGATCATCGCGCGGGCATCATCTAACGAGTCCCACGGCGGAGTAGTGCCAAATTTCATGAACTTAGGGTCCGAAAACATGACCAGCAAGTCTGACGCATCGCTCTCGCAAAGGGGCCGCAACAGCAGCCTTTTTGATCGGAGAGCAATTTGAATGAATGACGGCATGCAATGTCCTGAAAGTGCCTAAAGTTGGAGCCAAGCGGGCACCGACGGCATGATGGCAGGCCGAAACCAGGGAGTATGGCCGGCGTACCACCGGCCTAAGCCCGGTGGCCTGCCGTTGACGATCAGCTTGAGCGAAGGGTTAGGCCCCATTTATGCAGCCGCCAATGCCTTGACCATGACGACTTCATCTTGATTATCTCGATAGAGGGAATTGGGGTCAGTGGGGGATTGGAGTCTGACCCGCATTGTTTTCCCGTGCGAGCGCCCAGCTATTTCTTCAGTTCGATGGCAACACTGACGCTGCTCAGTAGCCGACCTGACCCGGCAACCATTGCGTCAAATCTAGGCCCCGAGCGATATGAAGCAGCTACGCAGAACAGCCCTTTGTAATCCCACTGATTGACGTTCGTCTTTATGAAGACCGGCACCCTGCCCGTGGTTGAAGCAAGCAAGTTTGCTGCTTTAACCCTGACCGGGCCAACACCGCACAGAAACTCTCTAGGTGCTTTGGCATTCAGATCCGTTCTGATGCACAACGCGACAACCGCGCCATTGAGGGTTGGAATCGCTGAGCGCTTGCTGCCCCCTATCACAGCATGAATCTGATCCCGCGTGTAAGTTGCTTCCAGCTCAAAGCTTAGCGTTGGAGGAGTTCGCGGCGGGGTCGTGACCATGGTTTGTTAGGGCTGACGTTGCCGCTGACCGGCGTACAACACACTCCGCTGAGCCACAGCCTACCGTTGCGTGTCCGTGTCGAGCAACCTGTTAAGCACCAGCTTTGCAAAATCAAATTCCAATTGGGCTTCGCGATTTTTCCCAATCTAAATTAATGCCAACACTCATTTATTACCCGTCTGCGTGCGCCGCGCCTCGTGATCCTCGAGACCAGTCCCAATCATGAACGTCAGTGGAATGAGAAACGCCGCCAGAAGAATTCCTAATGCGAAAAACTTCCGCAACATCAGCCAAAGAGAAAGTCCAATGCCGACACTTGCAGAAGCGAGCGCGATCAGAACGACCTGGACCATAGCCGCTCCCGGAACTCCGGTGCTGGCGAAAACAAGAAATAAAAGAACACAAGCTCCGCAGCCTGCGACGATGGTCCAAAGTGTCCAAGCAAGTCCTTTAGCCATAGCCGCCTAACGTAATCCGCACCGCAAAACCTGCAGCAAAACGTAGCGATTCCTGCCAAAGAAACAGCAACTTTTACAAGCTTGGCTTGAATAGTTCGCGCTATCAAAAATAGCGGCAAATCCGCCAGTGTTTAAAAAAGAAATGGTGAACTGTATGCTCGTAATTCTGACTGCTTTTGCAATCTAAACACCCAGAAAACCAGAAAAAAGCCCACAAACCTGTTTTTTGATGCTTTTTGTGTGCCAAAAATGCCGTTGTGCTCCTAAATACGGGCGCAAGCAGCTCCTAAATAAATAGCGATTAAGGGTACGCAGTTGGCCCGTTTAAGTGCGGCAAGCATTCCCGCACCAGCTGTTCAATCAGCTCCGCCTGCGCCATGTCCTTGGTTTTTTTCAGCGGGTCGCGCCGCTTATCTTGCGACAGCTGCCGCTTGATACGGGCAAAGTCCAGCGGCTGCACGGTACGCATGCGTGCCATGCCGCCGTTGATGCCAACCACCACTTGGTCAAACCGAGGCACCGACAACAGCTTTTGTCCCATCGATGCGCGGACAGGCCACAAATCGCCCTCCGCCGGTGTCAATTGCAGTGGGTGCTCTGACGTGTCTTCAGGGTCTGGCGGAAAGCGGCGGATCAAATCAATCTCGTAGCCGGACGAATTGCGCGCCGTGTGGTTGTCCAGGTCATCACGCTCGAAGGTTTTATCTACCTTTTTCAATATGCCCAGGAACGACATTTGGCGGTCCCTCATCACCTCGACAAATGCCGCCCGCTTGCCAGTGTCAAACAGTAAATCCGCGTCTTGCGTGGCCATCACATCGTTTGGCAGGCGCACGCCAGCAGCCGTTTCAAAAGCAAACAGTGCGTGGGTGCCCACCACCAAAAAATGTTCCGCCACGCCGTAGCGCATCATCGCGTTCAGCACGTCTATCAAAATGTCGGGCGTGCGCCCCACCCGCAGCGCCTTGTTCATGCGCTTGACTTCATCAGCCTTGGCACGCAGCGACTTCAGCCGCGCTTCAATCTCGGTTTTTCGTTGCGTGAACTTTTGGTACGTCGACTCAGTTGCTGGCGAAGCCGGGCCGAGAGACCGCTGCCGCGAGTGGGCAGACAAAGAAATAAGATACTTTCCACCATCTTGTTCACGCCAGAACATCGAACCCCGATAACGAATAGCCTCCGCCTCGGCCTGCTCCAGGCTTGAGAACAGCATCTCGGCATCAATGAGTTGC
>JANMWH010000360.1:0-1621 GCA_031393945.1 Polaromonas sp.
AAAATTGTTCCGCGTCTGAATTTTTATGCACTCACAGCACAAAGCGTGTTGCAAAAATTCGACCGGCACGCACAGCTGGTGGCCGCAGCGCCCAAAGCCAGCTTGACCTGCAAGGACGCCGACGATCAAAAATTCATAGACCTGGCTGTACACCACCGCGCCCTGCTCCTTAGCAAGGATCAGCACTTACTTTCAATGCAAAAAAGACTCTTAGCCCAAGGAATACGGGTGCAAACAGCTATATAAATAATAGAAATTTATAGGGGCTCAAGCGGCCAGCTGCACATCCACTGCTTTGAAGCTTTCGGCGCTTGCAAGCGGCCAATAGTCTTTAAACACCCTGTGCTGCGCACTCAGGTTTCCTAACAAAGCGCCGGGACTCATCCGCATGATCAGGCTGCTGAGTAGGCGCACTTCGGTGTCGCTCACGCGGCGCACGATGTGGTGGGCTTGCAGCTCGCTCGGGTGGGCCAGCCCGGCGGCTTGCACCAGCTCTTGCAGCGCGTGCAGTGTGCTGCGGTGAAAGTTGCGCACCCGCTCGGCTTTATCTGGCACCACCAGCGCCTGTTGGCGGTGCGGGTCTTGCGTGGTTACGCCGGTTGGGCACTTGCCGGTGTGGCAGCTTTGCGCCTGAATGCAGCCCAGTGCCATCATGAAGCCGCGGCCCGCGTTGCACCAGTCGGCGCCCAGTGCCATCAGCCGCACCAAGTCGAATGCGCTAACCACTTTGCCCGCTGCGCCGATGGAGATGCGACTGCGCAAGTTCACGCCAATCAGCGTGTTGTGTACCAACTGCAAGCCTTCTTGCAACGGCGCACCAACGTGGTCGCTGAACTCAACTGGCGCGGCGCCCGTGCCGCCTTCAGCGCCATCAACAACAATAAAGTCAGGCGTTACTCCGGTGGCCAGCATCGCCTTGACAATGGCAAACCACTCCCACGGGTGGCCAATACAAAGTTTAAAGCCCACTGGCTTGCCGCCGGACAAGGTACGTAGCTCTGCAATGAAATCCATCAATTCATTGGGAGTAGAAAATGCGCTGTGACTGGCCGGCGATATGCAGTCTTTGCCTTGCGGCACGCCGCGCGCGGCAGCAATTTCAGCCGTCACTTTGGGCCCCGGCAATATGCCGCCGTGGCCAGGCTTGGCACCCTGGCTCATTTTGATTTCAATCAGTTTGACTTGCGGGTCGGTTGCGTTCGCAGCAAAGCGCTCGGCGTTAAACGTGCCGTCATCGTTGCGGCAGCCGAAGTAGCCTGAGCCGATTTCCCAAATCAAATCACCGCCGTTGGCACGGTGGTGGGTGGATATGGACCCCTCACCCGTGTCATGAGCAAAGCCTCCCATTTGCGCGCCCTTGTTCAACGCCAAAATGGCATTGGCAGACAGCGAGCCAAAACTGAGCGCCGAAATATTGAACACACTGGCGCTGTAGGGCTGCGTGCACGGCGTGTTTGACTCTGAAGGGTGTGCAGGCGTACCGCCAATCCAGATGCGAAAGTCATGCGTGGCCAGCTTGGTGGGAGACATGGAATGGTTAACCCATTCGTAGCCCTGCTTGCCCACGTCAAGGTGCGTGCCAAACGGCTGGTTGTCGGGCTCGCCCTTGGCGCGCTGGTAC